>CAINEZ010000633.1 GCA_903847905.1 uncultured Bacteroidota bacterium | reverse complement strand
TTCGTTTTCATTATCAGTTTGTTTCTGCGAAATGCTAACCTGCTTTTCAATTTGTTCAAGCTGTTTTTGAAGCTCATCCTTTTTAGAAATATTGTACGTATTATTTTCTTCTTTCTGTATAGTTTCCAATTTTGTTTTAAGGCTATCTGTTATAGACTGATTTTTTTTAGAAACTTTTGTTGCTTGCCGTAGCTCGTTTTCCATACTATCAAGCTTGTTCGACAGTTCATCATAGTATTGATTATTTATTTTGCCGGTATTTGGTTTTGATGCAACCGCGGTTTGCAATTCTAATAGTTTATCGTCAGCTTCCTTAATTTTATTCGATTCAGCAAGCGCATTTATTTCATTAATGGAAGTATTAATATAAGAAATTCCATGTTGTTTTTCCTTGTATGAATCTTCTATATTTTGGGCAATGCTGAATGAAACAACAGCCTGTTGAGCCAGTGTTATAGACTCTTTGCGAAGATCGTCAGCTTTTTTTATATTCTTTTCTTTTTCTTTTATGTTCGTTATTTCATTGTTATTTGCAATTAAATTATCCGACAACTTTAGTTTTTCAATACTTTGAGAATTATTGTCATTAGCGATTAAATATGCATTATCCGATTCTTTTTTCAGATCGTCGGCATCTTTCTGAATTGTTTTAATAATCTCGTCTGTTTTAGCAAGGATATCCGTTTTATGTTTTTGTTCTTCCTTGGTCAATTGGATAATGTTGCTGACAGAATCATTTATTGCTGCTTTATTATCTGTTGTTATCTGATTGTTTGGATTGACTGGAATAGTAGTATTGGAAGTATTTGAATTTTGAGTTGTAGTAGTGGAATTCGTTTTATTTTGTGAATTATTTACATCAATATTATTTGCAAGGTTAGCCTGATCGGTATTATTAATTGAAGTTGAAGAAAGATTATTATTTTTTATATCTTCAACAATGCTTGCATACACCGTTGATTGTGCTCTTGCGCTGTCAGCTTCCGCCTGATTTTTTTCTGATTTCTGAAATACTCCGTCTGCTTCATCCTGTTTGGTTTTTGCTTCGGCATCGAGTTCTTTAGCTTTTTCCAAATATTGTTCTTTTACACTTTTCTTTTTTGAATTTTCTGCTTCTTTCCTGAAACTATCTGCCTGATCTTTTATTGAGCTGGCTTCTTCCTGTATCTGTTTTGCCTGCTGAGTATATGTTTCTGATATTTTTTCTTTTGTTTTAATAAATTCAATATTTGGATCAGATGTAGTAATATAATTTGTATCGATGGGCGAATTCTGAATTTTATCAATCATCCTTGTCAGCAACGCAATAGAAGTATCAACTGAATTTGACAGTACAGCAGTTTTGATGTCTTTGGCATATTGTGATGCATCATCGGTTTCTTTCTGTTTTAAATATACCTTTTCATTAAGTTTATCAGCAATTCCGGTGGCAATAACAGATTCTACATTCAGTTGTTCTGCTTCGGAGCGGAGTTTACTTGCTTTTGCCAATGCAGTTTCTTTTGATGTATTGTCACTGATATTTTCAGCATCGGCAGTAATATTTTTCGCTTCTATAAATTTATTTTCCGCTATTAGTTTCTTATTTTTTGCAATGCTTGTAGCTGCATCTTTTTGAGACATTAATTCATTGAGTTCCTTTTTTGAATCTTCAGCCTGTTTATCGGCCATCTTAACTATATCTTCATTAGAAATATTATCCGGAATTTTGTAATTATCATCTTCGGCAGATTCTTTCTGATTATTGTCTGCCATACTAATATCAGTAGTTTTAATTACTTTTTCGGCAAACATATTTTCATTTGAATTAACTTCGAGAGCAGCTTTTTCTTTCAGAAATTGAAGAGTTTGCGCATACGTTGTATCTTTTTCAATAGCAGCACTGTCGGGTTTATCAAGCGCTAAAACATCATTTACTTTTATTATTTGATCAATTCTTACCTTGTAAACCGTGATAAATCCTTCAATACTGGATCTGGCAGAAGAAAAGTAAGCATATTTCATAGATGAATCAGGTATGAACATGATATCATCAAATTGCGAATTTATAGGGTAATTTAAATTTTCGGGAGCGCTCCAGACTCCATCTTCATTTAACGTAGAACTGAATATATCATAACCTCCCATAGTGTTGCCACCTTTAGAACTATAATATAAAGTACCGTCAGGAGTAAGAAAGGGGAAATCTTCATCATAAGGAGTGTTAATCGGATAACCTAAATTTATGGGTTTGCTCCAGCTCCCGTTTGACAATCTTGTAGATTTATAAATATCTTTTCCGTTTTTTTCGTTATCACCATAACTCGAAAAATAAGCTTCATTATTATTTTTTGATATAAATACCAATGAGTTTTTTTCAAGTTTTTTATCTGAATAGGCTTCTTTATTTTTTTTTGATAAAAAGAACTGTCCGTTTTTTTCAAGTTTTTTATCTAAAGATGTTTTAAAGATATCAGGTTTAACAAGTATTTTCCCACCAAAACGTTCAACATCGTATGATCTAAAAAAGTCTTTGGCAGCGACTTCGGTTTTTCGCAAAACATATATATCAGAAAAATGAGATACGAACTTCCTGGCATTGTTGCATATTTCTATCTGCCTGTCAACATTTAGCCTGGCGGCATTCATATCCCCTGCTTTTCTTTTATAAATGCTGAATTCTGAAATTGCTTCTGTAAACCTGTAATTATAAAAATAGGAAAGTCCCAGGTAATAAAATACCGATACATCAATACCTGTTTTTAATGAAGCCAATTTAAGATACTTGATAGGCTTTTCTATATCGCGTCTGTCGGTATAAAGTATGCAAACACCAAAACGATAATTATAAACCGGATCTTTCGGGTATAGGCTCACAAGTTGTGAATAGAGAGGCATTGCAGAAGAATATTCATTATTATTAAAATACTCTTCAGCTTTTTTCTTAAGCTCTTCCTGCGATTTAAAATCAGATTGAGCATCAGCATAAAAGGGAATACTGACGAGGAAGATCAAACTAAAAATAATATTAAAAAAAGTCTGTTTCAATAGTTTATTGAAAGTTTATTTACTATAAGATGTATTTTACTTAAAATTCCACAAAATGTTACCTTGCAAGTGGTCTCTTTTTTTTAAAGAAAAACTTAGTTTCCTCTCCTTTCAGCAAGCGTTTTATGTTTTTTCGGTGCGTTACTATAACAAATAAGGAAATAGCAATTGAAAAAAGTAAATATGCCCATTCAGTTGAATTGAATATAAAAATATTTATAAATGGAAATATTATTGCAGCAGTTATAGATCCTAAGGAAACGTAATGCGTAATTAAAAGTATTATGAAAAAAATAACAGTAGTAACCAATGCAGAATAAGGGAATAAAGCCAACACAACCCCAAGCGAAGTTGATATCCCCTTTCCGCCTTTAAAACCTGCGAATATCGGGAAAACATGACCTACAACTACAATAAATGAAGCTATCACTTTATAAATTGCAAATATCTCGTTATGTTTTCCGAAATTATCATTGCATAGGTAAGTCAGTTCTACTGCAGCAAAGCCTTTCATAACATCAATAATAAAAACAGGGATCCCTGCCCCCGGACCAAGTACCCTTATTATATTTGTTGTTCCTGCATTTCCACTTCCATAATCACGGACATCAACTCTGTAAAACCATTTTCCAAGCCAAACAGAAGTAGGGATAGATCCTATAAAATAGGACAAAATTAAAACTGCAATTGTTGAAAATTTTATAAATTCCAAAGCTTTATTGATTAACAGGTTCAACTCTTTTCAAAAAAGAATTCTTTTTCTGAAGAGTAGATTTTGTATATGAATATTGAGGAAGATTATTTTCAGACTTCAAAGTTTTATTATCAGACTTCGTTTCCATAATGATGCTATTAAAATCATTACTCGAAGAAATTGCCTGCATAATATTTCCTTTGTAATTAAAATAATACCAATCGTCAGAACTGAACTCAAGATAAATATTGATCTCGTCGCCGCTCTTTTTCTTTATCACTTCAATATATCCGTTTACATATTTATTGATCTGGTTTTTATTAAGAGCCACGATACCTATAGGTCCTACGGAAATAAATGAATTTTTACTTGCATATTTCATCTGCACATCTCCTAAAAATAAGGTATGTTGCAATTCAGAGGGTATTTTTTTAAACTCTCCATTCATTGACACGTCTGCAATTTGTTTATCAGCTTCTTTAACGCCCAAAATTTCAGTCAAAGCTTTTGTAAAAGTTGTCCTCGAAAGATCAACACCTTTAAGAGTAGTGTAACTTTCAAGGTTCTTGGTTAATAGTTTAAGAGCGTCTTCACTAAAGAAGAAATCGAGGGATATCACAAGGTCTAATTTTGCCGAGTCGGGTATAATGTAATGCTTTGCGTTTCCATAAGCTTCAACGGTAAACCTTCCGGCATTCGGAGCCAGTTCCACTTTACCATCACCATAAGTTATACAACTGCCTTTTGTAAGACTTACATAATTCCCGGGTTGGTTTAGCTGCTTAAGTTTTTCTTTATTTGAAATCCTGTATTCATCGCTTATTTTATCAAAATAAATATATCCCCTTGCATTGATTATTAACTGATCTGAAGGTTTAAACTTCTTGGTAAGAAATGCAGAATATACTTCGTTAGAATCGTTAGCAAGCATAATACCGGCTTCAATCTTGTTATTATTGATATCTTTTATAGTGTCGCTTATAGGAATATAAATATCGTTCGGGTTTACATCTGCCTGAAATTTTATCCATGGGTTTAATAGGGTATCGCAATCATGTTTTATTTTGAAAGCGCCCTTAAAATTCAAAAATTCATTGCTGGCTAAAAGTTTTACTTCGCCTGTATAATCAAAGTCAGGGCTTAGTTTAAATTTTGAAGTATCAGATATAATACCTGTTCCATAAGTTTGTAATGTAGTGTCAACTCCTATCTTTTCCATGTTTATAGGAAACTTTGTTCCATTCTCATCAATATACTCATAGGTACCGCTTGCAGAATAATTTTTCCGTGATAGTATATTTACGAAAGCATTGTAAATAGTATGGTATTTCGTAGTAGTATTGGCAAGGATCTGGGCATTTATCAATGGTTTCATTTCTGCTTTTTTCAATATTGTAACATCACCTTTATCAGGAGAAATGGCAGCATCAGCAACTTTAATAATCTTTACATCCATTGCATAAATGATATTTTCTTTCAGATTATATTTGGCGCGCGGGGAAAGGAAACGCAATGAATCCTGATCAGGATGAATAGAAACAAATTCTGATCCTGAAATATCAATATCAGCAAGCTCCTTGAGAGATAAATTATTAAGTTTATCACCATATTTGTTTGAAGTATTTGCCAGTTCTATTTCTTCTTTGTCCATAAACCAGTCAAATTCATCAATAAGACAGATATACATATTCAATGGAAACTCAACTTTAGAACTACCACCATTAGACTTGAATTCACCTTTACGTTTATCAAAATCGACATGGGCTTTATAGTTATACGTAGAAAGCGCAAGCTCTGAAAGGTCGTAAGTCTTTAACTTAAAATCAGCAGAATCGCAATCGAAAGTGCGGTTCTTGAATTTAAAGACTTTAGAATCCATTTCAGCATCATTAAATGCCATTGTTCCCCTTCCTGTAAGGCTTGTAGGAGTTAAATAAAGGCTGCCATGCAATTTAGCACCTGTATCATACATTGCAATAGGTTTTTGTTTTTTTGTAATCGTCAGGATGTCCAAATATGGCATCCAGTGTTCGTAAACATCTTCACCAATAACTGTCGGATATTCAACTCCACTTTTCTGTTCGTTGATATAGCAGTATTTTACATCTGCATTCATAGAGTCAGGATAAAAAATAAAAGCATCTGATTTAGATATTGAAGTCAGGTATTTTAAAGTACCATTCCCTCTTAAACCTCTATTACTCAAATCAACAATAGAATCATAGGTTCCTTTTCCTTTATAAGCAGGATAACCTGAAGCTGGTGTCAATCCCACAAAACCTAAGGAATAATCAGGTTGTACGCTTAAAGATTGGTCAAAATCAGGAAAAATATCAGCAGAAACAAAATTGCCTGAAAATTTTATTGCTTGAGTAGAAATATTATCAAGGCTATCAATTTCAAAAGGATTTACATGAAAATAAAATCTGTCTCTGTTGTAAACTCCTTTTTGAATACTCTTTTTATCATAATACACATAAGAATCTTTTAAGCTGTTGAACTGCGGATACAGGCTAAAAGGAGCAAGTCCTGATTTATTATTCGGTGCATCAATCTGAAGATTTCCTTTAATTCCTTCTATTGTAGATTTTACTTTAATTAAGCTTTTCTTTCCATTTTCATCAGGCTTGAAACTCTTAACATAAAAAGCCATTGAATCAATAACAGGCATATCAATTTTAAATTTGTCATAATTGAAAGAAAAAAGTTTTCCATAAAAATCAAACATACCGGCACTTATTACGCCGTCAAACTCAAAGTCGCGATTCTTTTTAACTATTAACTGCCCATCTTTGGGATATATAAATACTTTTTGCGAATCACTCAGGTAAACTTTTTTCACACCATTCAATTTAAGATCAAAATTCAGCAGGTTTAATGTGGCATTACTTTGTCCATTAGTAAAAGAATTAAACTGTAATACATCATAATCTATTTTTCCGGCTTTTGATAAAAGGAAATTATAAAGTTTCTCTTTAATATATACTTTATCTTTATCAATATCGTATGCAACGAAACCCATATTGGCAAGTTTCAGCATTAATGCTTCTATCTGAGTCAGCTCTATTTTAAGGTAAGCGGCATATTCGGGTACTGAAACGACATTTGTATTTTTCGACTTTGCATATTTTTTAAGATCGCTTAGAGGATGGGTTTCATCAATACCAATTAATTTATCGTATCTGTCGGCTTTGTAATAATTGTACGATTCAAAATTTGCTTCGCTTTCAGTGCCTACTCCTTTTATCATTTTCATTTCTATCAAAGGCTGATCCATTTTCCAATAAAGCGCTTCTATATCAATGTCAAGTTTATGATAAGTATCATAAAAAAGTGGTGTTTCGGCAACACCTTCTTTGCTACGAAGCAAAGAAAATTCCTTTTTATTATTCAGGTATTTCATCTGAATCCCCGGATGAAAAATGGAATCTTTTTCCCAATATATTGTTACTGATGCGCGTTCGGAAGAAATTTTATCCTTCCTGATGATATATGTTTTTGCGCCGGTTTTTACAAATATTTTTCCTTCCCTGTAAAAGGTAAGATATGCATCCTGATTTTCATTACCAGAGCCCATAAGTTTTCCCCCGTGCATTGAAAATCCACCGTCATAATCAATATTTGGAAAAATGCTTGTTATCTTTAAACGCTTGTCGTATGAATCGAAGCGCGGGTAAGAGGCTTTTTCTTCGTTTTGGTCGGCAAGTACTTTTTCTTCAAGTTTTCCAAGAAGTGGATTTTTAAAAAAATTCTTATTATAAAACTTAACTGAATCAGCAGTATATTTGGAATATTGTAAAATTATTGTGTATCTGTCGAGTTCGGCATATACTTCATTTTCATCAAACCCGGCACGTTTCCATAAAACTTTTCCACCACGCCCTTCCCATTTTAAAAGTGTAGGATAATAAATTCCTTTTGTATTATAAATATTTGCGCTGTCGTTGTTAGCATAACAGCTTATATTCATAGTTAAAAAAACTATCCTTGGAATAGTATCATATTCAAAAATATAATTATTGTTATTTGATTTCCATTTTGTAGTTGACGATTTATATAAAACATTTTCGGTAAACAGACTGTTGCTTATATCAAGATAATCTATGAATTGGGAACTTGTTGATCTGTTAATAAGCTTATCGAGGCTGGCTTCCCATGCTTTAAAACTGGCATCGGACTGGTTTGTATTATTAAAACCAATGATTGCTGATAAATAATTTTTGAAATGAGGAATAGGTTTCATTTTCTTTTTAAGCATTTTGCTACAAGTGGATATCATTTCTTTTTTCTCGTCGCCTGAAAATTTTCCTCCATTCCATTCAATAGTAAATTTTTCAATAAATTCTTTCGCAATTTTTTTATTGTCGGGATTATCTATATCCTGAAAAAATGTAGTTAATTCCTGTAAAAATGTAACGGGGTCATCAGAAAATTTTTTAATCTGCTGCGGCTTTGCTGTAAATGACAGCATCAGCAAAAGAGGTAAGATAACAAGATATCGGAACTTCATAATGTTTATTCAATTTCAGTTATTTGTTCTTATATTTAAGTACTGCCCAGTTATTTTTTACAGAAGAACCTATAAACTTCATTCCGTTTGATTCGGAAATATCATTAATTACAGGTATATCGGCTTCATAAAATCCACTCAACAATAATATTCCCGATTTTTTAAGACGCTTTGAATATTCAGGAATATCTCGTATCAGGATATTTCTGTTGATATTGGCAAATATCACATCATATTTCCCGACTGCCATTTCAACATCGCCGAAAATGATTTTCATATTTTTAGCATTGTTTTTTTCTGCATTTTCAATGGAATTGTTAAGCGCCCATTCATCAATATCTATGGCAGTTACTTCCGAGGCGCCCATTTTTACTGCAAGTATTGCAAGAACTCCTGTTCCACACCCCATATCAAGAACGGACTTATTTTTAATGTTAAGCGATAAAATCTGTTCGATCATAAGCGCCGTTGTTTCATGATGGGCAGTGCCAAACGACATTTTTGGTTCAATTATTATATCATACTTACAACTTTTATTTGCAGGATGAAAAGGCGCCCTTACGCAGCATTTTTCCGAAATAACCACAGGGCTGAAACTGCGTTCCCACTCTTCATTCCAATTTTTATCAATAATATTCTGGTAATTATAGGAAATTGAAAATTCTTTATTCCGCATAATATCTAATTTCTCGATTAAATCAATTGAGAATTTGGTATTCGGGATATATGCCAGAAGGCCGGTATCGGTTTCCACGAAGCTTTCAAACCCAACATCTGCAAGCACTGCGGTTAGTATCTCGTTACCGGATTCCCTGGGTATAATAGTAAAATTAAATTCTATATATTCCATTAAAATTAAATAATATTAGTGTTTGCAGGCAAATACTAATAAATAATTATAAAAAAAAACTCTGCAATTTATAACAATAAATTTAAACGTTTTAAGTGATGCAGTATTATCTTAAAACGTTAATTTTTATTAAAAAGCATTAACAATCGAAACAAAGTCCTGCGCGATCAAAGAAGCTCCACCTATAAGGCCCCCATCAATATCAGGATTTGCAAAAAGTTCTTTTGCATTTTTTGCATTACAGCTTCCGCCATAGAGAATGCTTATATTATCAGCTACCTTATGATTGTATTTATCGGTTATCAATTTGCGAATGTATGCATGCATTTCCTGCGCCTGCGCTGGTGTTGCAGTAATACCTGTTCCTATAGCCCATACAGGTTCGTAGGCAATTACAATTTTTTGAAAATCGCTTTCAGATAAGTGAAAAATGCTTTCTTCTAATTGAAGTTTCACAATATTGAAATGATTTTCATTTTTGCGGTCTTTCAGAGTTTCGCCACAACAGAATATCGGAATCAATCCTGCTTTTAAAGCAATAACCACTTTTTTCGCAAGAAATTCATTAGATTCATTAAAATACATTCTTCTTTCAGAATGCCCGATAATAACATATCCGGCGCCGGAAGAACGAATCATTGAAGCCGAAACCTCGCCGGTAAATGCTCCTTTTTCCTCAATATAGCAATTTTGAGCAGCTACATGAACATGAGGAATATCAATTAAAACCGAAACTGTTTTTAAAAAAGGAAATGGCGGAGCAAATATTACTTCTATATCTTTAGGAAGTTTGTCATTCCGGAATGCAATAATTTGCTCGCTTACAAGGTCA
This sequence comes from uncultured Bacteroidota bacterium, assembly GCA_903847905.1. Classification (GTDB taxonomy): domain Bacteria; phylum Bacteroidota; class Bacteroidia; order Bacteroidales; family CG2-30-32-10; genus CAINEZ01. The sequence goes on along the minus strand of CAINEZ010000633.1, from coordinate 6,912 downwards.
ATGGCTTCTTCGAAAGTTTTATTCATTTTCCAGTTACCTGCTACTATTCTTTTTCTCATTTTTTTAAGTAATATGGTTAAAAAATTAAAAAGTTTTCCTGAATGCTGAACGAATTTACGTATATAAGGATTAACCTTATAATGATTTATTCTTCTATGTTTTCATCGTCCTCGTCATCATAGTTAAACTCTACTTTACTTTGAATAACTACTTCGTCAAGGATGCTATTTAAGTATCCAAGTTTAACCGTTTCTTTAAATCGTTTGTTTAGAATTGGGATATTTATTATTTCATCAATGCAGCCCATATACTTGTCAACTATAGCTTTAATTGAATATGTTTTACAAGCGTTTTCTCTGATTTTTTTCAAAAGGTCTTCCGTATCCACGTCAGATTTAATAACAAATGTTATTGGAAATTTTTGAATTTTATCTATGTCTAAGAAGTATTTTTTGAAATCCAATGTTTCAGTCACTTGAAAAAATCTTCCAAGTGGCTTCATCACAAAGTCAATACCACCATCGTTTGCGTTGGTTCTACCAGTTTTATATAATTTTAAATTTTCCTTGTTGAGTTTTTTAATGTCGTAGCCCCAATAAATTATTTGGTCGTGGTAAAAATATTTGAGAATGGAATAACTCACAATTTCAAAAAGTCTTGCATCAACATTTGGAGCAAGCAAATCACTTATAAACTCTTCTACTTTCTTTGAACTTTTCTTGCCAATTTTCTGAAGATCTTCACACGATTTAATGAAGCGTTGAAAAGCATCTTGTTTTGTCTTTGAATAATCATCTATGATTTCAATTATAGCACTTGCAATATTATAGTTGATTTTGCCAACTTTTATTTTTAACAAATTTTCATTGAACCAATAACGATTTGTTGAAAGGTCGCGAAGAATTGGAATAAATTGTACGTTAGGAAAATATTTTTGAAATTCAGAATTCATTCTATTGTTTAAAGCGTGATTTTGCAACTTACTGCCAAATGGTAATTCTCTTTGTCTTGTAAAGAGCTTATTAAATAAAGCGCCTTCGTATTTTGAATAATCGCCTTTCTTATCAAATCCATTTCCAATATAATCCTCAACAATTACATAAATTGCGTATAAATTTGCAAAACTTGAACGTGATTTTGAACCACGATTTGCAGAACGTGTCTTTTCGTTGATGTATTGAATTAATGGGCTTTTTTCGTAAATTTCATTTGCGACTTTGGCAAAATACTTTTCTAAAACCGATTTAATATTTACCGTGAATACGTTTTCCATCAGGTTCTTCAAATAATTTATAATTTAGTGTTGTAGCTAGTTTTTCCGTTTCAAAAGAACGAATTTCTTTTTGCAGTTTTTCTCCTTTGTGTTCATTTGAAAGTTGTAATCTACGTAATCCTATTTTAATGTAATCCTCTTGTAAATCAATGCCGATGCAATTTCTCCCCAATTCTTTGGCGACAAAACAAGTTGTAAATGTTCCGGAAAATGGGTCTAATACTAAATCTCCTTTATTAGAACTTGCTTTGATAATCCTTTCCAATAATGCTATTGGTTTTTGAGTTGGATGATTTTCGTATTCATCCATACGATAGCGAACCCTTGCAAAATTCCAAACATTACCTGGAACTTTTTCAGAGTTATAGACTGTCGGAACTGTTTTACGGTAATCAATAAGTTTTCTTTTTGCTCCAGTTTTTGCTTCAATTAAAATATCGTCTGCATTGAAAGTGTAATTATTCCTGTCTTTGGCGCAAAAAAGAATTGGCTCATACATTGAACCGTAATATTTTTTTGCCTGAACGCCTGAACTGTCATAAGACCAAACAAGTCGTGATAAGATGTGAAGTTTATTACGCAAATAGATGTCGAAGTAGGGCATAAATTGTGTAGAAGTCATTACATAAAAACTGCCGTTAGGTTTAAGTTTTTTAATACATAAGTCGAGCCACTCGTAACACCAATTCAAATAGTCTTCGTCTTTCGCCCATTTATCCAAATGTCCATTAAAGTTTTTTCCAATATTATAAGGAGGATCAGCAAAAATTAAGTCAACAGAGTTGTCAGCAATCTTTGTTCTCATTGCTTCCAAGGCATCACCGTGTATAATTTTATGGTTTTTAGTTCCTAATATTTCCATTGAGAAGATAATTACAATTATGGTTCAAATTTAAGAAAAAAGCAATAAAAATTCTTTAATTTTTATTTGCAGAATTTCGATGTACATTGTTCTCAAAAATGACATCTAACTAATAAGTTTAAAATTCAAAAATACAAAAAAGTTTAAAAAAATTAAAGATAATTTATTTAGAATAATTATTGATAACCTTTTTATTAAAGATTATCTTTGCAACACAAAGCATTTGAAATGGATAATTTTGAAAATAAAAAAAATGAATTGAAAGTTGATGGAATGGACTGCACCAACTGCGCTCTTGGAATAAAAAAGCAGCTTGAAAAAGATGGTTTTCAAAGCGTGGAAGTAAATTTTGCGACTGCTGAAGTAAGTTTTGATATGGTTGACGAGCTCCGCTTGCTGCAAGCGAAGAAAAGAATTAACTCAATGGGCTACTCTGTTGTTGAAGATGATAAGCCGAAAAATAAAAATTTCTTTTCTTTAGAAGTGAAGTTCATCGTTTCGCTTGTTTTTACAGTCCTCCTGTTAATTTCAATGCTCCTCCCCTATCATTTTTTTCATGATGCTTATTTTCAATTATCGCTTACAATTCCGGTATTTGCTATTGGTGCATGGCATTTCGGGCGCAGTGCTTTCAAATCTGTAAAAGCCGGTGTCCCAAACATGGATGTGCTTATCATACTTGGTTCTACTGCCGCATTTGTTTATAGTCTTTATGGAACAATTGAAAATTTAGGTCATGACTATCAGTTTTATGAAACAGCAGCAAGTATCATCACGCTTATTTTATTTGGAAATCTTTTAGAATATCGTTCTGTAAAGCGCACTACATCGGCGATTGACGACCTTGTAAAATTACAAAAAATAAAAGCTAAAAGAATTTCCATCATCTGCGAATCAGAAACCATAGAAGAGATTGACGCTGATAAAATCAATAAAAATGATTTGTTTTTGATAAATTCCGGAGATAAGATTCCATCAGATGGTTATATTTATTGGGGGCATGGAAGCTTTGACGAATCTATGATCTCAGGAGAGAGCATACCTGTGGATAAAGGAGAAGGTTTGCATGTTATTGGCGGCACCATTCTCGTTTCCGGAAGCATAAAGATAAAAGCTACCGCTATTGGAAAAGATACAGTTCTATCGCAAATCATCGAAATGGTAAAACGCGCACAGCAGGACAAACCACGTATGCAGCATCTCGCCGACAAAATATCAGCCATCTTTGTACCGCTGGTAACAGCCATAGCATTGCTTACATTCTTTATCTCATATCTTTTTATTTTACACGATTTCCAACCTTCGTTGATGCGTAGCATTGCAGTTCTTGTTATTGCATGTCCTTGCGCTCTTGGGTTAGCAATACCTACAGCTGTTGTGGTTGGAATTGGAAGAGTGGCGAAAAACGGAATACTGATAAAAGGAGGAAGTACCCTTGAAAAATTTGCAGGAATAAAAACAGTAGTGTTTGATAAAACAGGAACACTTACTACCGGGAAATTTAACGTGAGAAAATTACATGTATTAGGAATAACAGAAGAAAGAGCCAAATCAATTCTTTATAGCCTTGAAAAACATTCTTCGCATCCTATAGCAAAATCAATTGTTTCGGCATTTGAAGCATTTCCCTTAATTGATTTCAAACAGATAAAAGAACAAAAAGGCATAGGCATTGAAGCTACCGATAATGCTGAAAATACATATAATGCGGGTTCTTATACTTTAGCAGCAAATTACACTAACGACGATTCACATAATGTTTACCTGCTCGAAAACAACAAGCTGGTTGCATGGCTCGATGTGGAAGACGATATTAAACCAGATGCTGCAGCTACAATAAAATTTCTAAAATCACAGGGAATTAAAACCGTTTTGCTTAGCGGCGACCGTAAAAGCAAATGCGAATACCTGGCAAAAGAAATCGGGATAGAAGAAATTTATTTTGAAAAGCTGCCAGAAGAAAAACTAAATATAATAGAAGAATTAACCACAGCAGGCGATACAGCGATGGTAGGCGATGGGATAAATGATGCGCCAGCTTTGGCAAGAGCAACAGTAGGAATTTCATTAAGCAATGCCACACAAGTCGCAATAAAATCAGCCCAGATAATTTTATTAAACGGGAATCTTAATCTTCTGCCAAAGGCATGGTCAATAAGCAGCATAACACTTACTACCATAAAACAAAATCTTTTCTGGGCATTTTTTTATAACATTATCGCCATTCCTATTGCAGCAGCCGGATTTCTGAATCCTATGATAGCAGCAGCATCTATGGCTTTCTCTGATGTGTTTGTTATTGCAAATTCTTTACGATTAAGAAATAAGGAACTTATATAAAAAATATCGTGATCCGATTTTTTTCCATATGTACAATATATTTCGATTTGCGTTCCGTTGTCTTGTAGTCTTGACATAAATAAAAGATACACATATAATTTATTTGTTTTAGAAATTTATTTTTTGTTAGATTTGTCGAAGACAAAAAATCATACGTAATTATAAATATTGAAGAATAAAAATATGCAAAAGCAATTACTAATGGGTGATGAAGCTATAGCGCAAGGCGCTATTGATGCAGGATTGTCGGGGATATATGCATATCCTGGAACACCTTCTACAGAAATTTCCGAGTACATTCATGCATCTAAAGAAGCAAAGGAAAAAGGAATAAAAGCTTGCTGGGCAGTTAACGAAAAAACAGCCGTTGAAGAAGCGCTGGGTATGTCTTATGCAGGTAAGCGTACCATGGCATGCATGAAGCATGTTGGTTTGAATGTTGCAGCAGATCCTTTCATTAATTCTTCAATTACCGGCGCTAATGGTGGTTTTATAGTCGTGTCTGCTGATGACCCGTCTATGCATTCATCGCAGAATGAGCAGGACTCACGGTTTTTCGGAAAATTCGCTATGATCCCTATCCTGGAACCAACCGATCAGCAAGAAGCTTACGACATGGTTCATTACGGATACGACCTTTCTGAAAAGTACAATATTCCTGTATTGCTCAGGATCACTACCCGGCTTGCACATTCAAGAGCAGGTGTAAAGCGTAAAGCCTCAAGAGATCAGAACGAAGGTAGTCTTCCGAAAAACCTCAGGCAATTTGTTCTGCTGCCTGCCATCGCAAGAAAACAATACAAGTACCTACTGAATAAACAAGCAGGCTTTGAAACCGAATCAGAAAACTCTGAATTCAATAAATATTTCGATGCTAAAGATAAAAGCCTTGGTATTATTGCCTGTGGTATTACATTTAATTATCTGATGGAAAATTTTCCCGACAGGGAAGTTCCGTATCCTGTATTAAAACTAAGCCAATACCCATTACCGAAAAAATATATTAAAAAAATATTTTCAGAATGCAAGGAAATACTGGTACTTGAAGATGGATACCCAATGGTGGAAGAAATGCTGAAAGATTTTCTAGAAAAAAGCATCAAAGTAAAAGGCAGGCTTGACGGCACATTGCCCCGAGACGGGGAATTGAACCCTAATATTGTTGCTATTTCATTAGGTAAACCTGACACAAAAGGACAGGATATACCTTCCATTGTTGTTGGACGCCCACCATCGCTTTGCGCAGGTTGTTCTCACATTGATTCATTTCTTGCACTAAATTCTGCCCTTGAAGAATATTCCAAAGGGAGAGTTTTTTCTGACATAGGTTGTTATACGTTAAGCGCATTACCTCCTTATGAATCCATTAATTCATGCGTGGATATGGGAGCTTCAATTACTATGGCAAAAGGAGCTGCTGATTCAGGAATAATTCCCACTATTGGTGTAATCGGCGATTCAACCTTTACACATTCAGGTATGACTGGATTGCTGGATTGCGTAATTGCAAAATCGCCAGTAACAATTTTTATTCTTGATAACTCTACTACAGCAATGACTGGCGGGCAGCCGTCTGCAGCTTTCGGGAGAATTGAAAAAATTGTTAAAGGCCTTGGCGTAGAAGAAAACCATATCAAGATACTGAAGCCGCTAAAGAAATATCATGAAGAAAATGTGAATATAATTAAAGAAGAACTTGCTTATAATGGTGTTTCTGTAATTATTCCACAACGCGAATGTATTCAGACGCTAAATAAACGAATGAGAGAAAAATTTAAAAAATAAATTAAAATGAAAATAGATATTGTTATTGCCGGCGTTGGTGGACAAGGTATTGTTTCTATTGCAACTACTATTGGTTTTGCAGCTATTGAATCCGGATTATTTTTAAAACAATCGGAAGTGCATGGTATGAGCCAGCGTGGCGGAGATGTTTCTTCAAACCTAAGGCTATCGGACAAAGAAATATTTTCCGACCTTATCCCAAAAGGTACCGCTGATATGATCATTTCAGTAGAGCCAATGGAGTCTTTAAGATACCTTCCGATGCTTTCGCCAAAAGGCTGGCTGATTACCAACACAAAACCTTTTGTGAATATTCCTAATTACCCTGAGATAGAAAAGCTGATAGCAGAAATAAAAAAACTTCCACGTAACATTGCAATTGACGCGGATAAAATTGCCGAAGACCTTGGTTCTCCGAAATCAGCCAACATGGTAATACTTGGCGCCGCGTCCCCTTTTATAAATATGCCATTCGAAAAACTTGAGAATGCAGTTAAATCTATTTTTGCCCGTAAAGGTGAAGACGTAATTGAAGTAAACATGAAGTGCATTAGAGCCGGAAGAGAGTTTTCACAAAAAAATATTTGAGATTTTAGTATCCCTTCAAGTTCAATTTCAATGAGATATTTTTCGCAAGTTGTTTTTTATTTTT
>CAINEZ010000632.1 GCA_903847905.1 uncultured Bacteroidota bacterium | reverse complement strand
TTCCTTATATCCATATTTAGCAATATTTTATTCAAAGGTATTCAATTTTTTTTATATTAAAATAAATAGGTATTAAGGGGGTTTTGTCTAATTTTATCGTGTTAATTTTTTATTTAAAAAATAATATATGACTGTTTATTTAAAAAACGCCACATTTATTGACTGGCAAACGTTGGAATTTAAAAATGTAACAATTAAGGTTAACTCCGGAATAAATGGAAACATTGAATTTATTGATAATTTTTCAGCTAAGCCAGATGATAATATTATCAACTGTGAAGGAAAATATGTAACAAAGTCTTTTGCATGCGGGCATCATCATATTTATTCGGCGTTAGCGAGAGGGATGGACGCCCCGAAAAAAAATCCCAGAAATTTTTATGAGATTTTGAAATATGTATGGTGGGCGCTTGATAAATGCCTTGACAAGGATATGATCGAAGCCAGCGCACTTTCAACAGCAATTGCATGCGCTAAAAACGGAGTTACTTTTGTTATTGACCACCATGCCTCTCCTTATAATATTGAAGGTTCACTTGAAACAATAGCTAAAGCCTTTGACAAAGTTGGAGTTTCGCACCTGCTTTGTTATGAAATTTCTGACAGGGACGGATATGATATTGCCGAAAAAGGACTTAATGAAACTGAAAATTATTTAATAAAATATCAGGGATTAGTTGGTCTTCATGCCTCTTTCACAATTTCTGATGATACATTAGAAAGAGCTGTGGCGCTTTCAGAAAAATATAATTCAGGCATACATATTCATGTTGCAGAAGATAAATATGATCAGGAATATTGTAAGAGAAACTATAACCAGAGGGTTGTGGAACGACTGAATGACGCTGGAGTTATTAAGTTTTCAAAGTCCATACTCGGGCATTGCCTTCACCTTGATGATAAAGAAAAAGAACTTGTAAAAAACTCCGGAGCATGGATAGTGCAGAACAGCGAAAGCAACCTTAACAATAATGTCGGTTACTTTGATTCACGTGGTTTAGGAAATAACATTATGCTTGGCACCGACGGTATGCACAGCGATATGTTACGAAGCGCAAAATCAGCATTCTTTGTCGGACAGGGATTTGACAGCATTGATTATACAGGGATTTATAAACGTTTCAGAAATGCACATGAATACCTGAGTTCAAATAATTTTTCAGGCGATGGAGAAAATAATCTCGTTGTTCTGGATTACGATACTCCCACAGAAATAAACCAGGATAATTTTTTTGGTCATTTTCTTTTCGGACTTGAAGCAAAGCATGTTCAACATGTAATATCAAACGGGGAACTGATAGTAAAAGACAGAAAAATAATTTCTGTAAATGAAAAAGAAATTCTCGAATTCTCAAGAGAGCAAGGAAAAAAACTGTGGGAAAAAATGAAAAATATTTAGCGATGTAAATTGATTATACTGCTTATCCCCTTTAAACAAGTTATACCAATTGCATATATAAAATAGTCTCAAGACATTTTATATATTATCCCGATAATTATCGGGAGTTAATGCCGATGCTGCAT
>CAINEZ010000631.1 GCA_903847905.1 uncultured Bacteroidota bacterium | reverse complement strand
TATGGTTTCGATACTCATAATTATTACAAATCAAATATGAATATCGTTACATTGTACCTGTAAATTTTATTTTTTAATAACAAGTGATTGTTTATATTTGTTGCTGAGTATTCACAAAATTTTTAATTTTTAAAAGACTTTGTCAAACTCTTTTTTTTAAATAATATTTTTGTAATACTGCCTAATAGTTACAGCAAAATAATTAAAAACATGCTCTGTTAAAAACAGGGTGTTTGTAAAGGCAATCTCAATAGCTATCGGGAAAATTGCTGCTGCAAAAAATTATAGTTAATATTGCTGTAATTGCAGCAACACATGCTTTATGCACAAGGCGGACGAAAATTTTAATGACACAATTAATTATTATCTTTACAATTATAAAATCCCGCTTATCAAAAAATAATCTTAAAATAAGGAGACAAAATGAAAACAAAAATTTTATGTTACACTATTATTAGTTTTTTATGCTTTGCATATGAAGTATCTAATGCTCAAACTCCAAGTTGGGTTTGGGGGCAACAAGGAACATCTACTCAATCGCACTATGGAGTTGGAGTATGTACAGATATAAATGGCAATGTCTACATGACTGGATATTTCAACAACACGATTATATTTGGAAGTGACACATTACATAATGTAAGTGGTAATAGTAATATTTACATAGTGAAATATAGCCCATCAGGAAATGTTATTTGGGCAAGAAAAGATGGAGGACTAAATACCGTGGAACCTTATGCAATTTGTTCCGATTCACATGGATTTTTTTATCTGACGGGTAGTTTTTTTAACTCAACTATAATTGGGACTACTACTTTAACAAGTGCAGGGAATTATGATATATTTGTTGCAAAATATGATACTTCTGGAAATGTTATTTGGGCAGTAGCCGGTGGTGGAACATATGACGATATAGGTTATGGTATTGCAACCGATGCAAGTGGTAATATTTTCGTTACAGGTGCATTTGCTGGCATCAATGCATCATTTGGAACTTTAACATTAACACATCCTAATACCATAATTAATAATTCTTCTTTTTTTGTGGTAAAATATAATTCTTCCGGAAATGCGATTTGGGCTAGAGCAGCAGGAACTGATCATAATGATTATGGAAAAGCAATAAGCACAGATGCTAATGGCAATATTCTGGTAACAGGCGTTTTTAGTAGTAGTAATATTACTTTTGGAACTACTGCTGCTTTAACAGGTGCAGGAAATGATGATATATTTGTTGCAAAATATGATGCATCAGGAAATGCACTTTGGGCAGCAAGAGCTGGTGGAACAAATAATGATGAGGGAAATGGAATTATAACTGATGCTAATGGCAATGTATATGCAATTGGCAGTTTCAGAAGTACATCAATTACTTTTGGAAGTACAACCATAAATAATACATCAAACAGCGGGTATTATTGGCTTTTTATTGTAAAATATAATTCTGCAGGAACTGTTTTATGGGCAAAAGGGTATGGAAGTTCATATTGGAGAAATAATCAAGCATTCGGAATTGCTAGAGACGTGGTTGGTAATACATATACCACTGGATACTATGAGTCGAATTCTATTTCGTTTGGATCTTTTACACTTAACAATACGAATACTGATCAAACCAATGATATATATATTGTAAAGCATGACCCTTCAGGTAATGTACTTTGGGCTAAAGGCGGTGGTGGACAATCAGATGATCAGGGTAGCGCCATTGCATTAAATGGTAGTGGCAATGTTTTTATTACTGGATATTTTAGTAGCCCCACAATAATATTCGGAATTGACACATTAAAAAATTCTATCGCATCAGGAGAAAGTTATGTGGCAGCATTATCATCAACAAATGTTTCTATTTCTGAAAATATAAACGAAAATTTTATTTCCATTTATCCCAACCCTGTTACTGAAAATATTACTATTGAAGCACCTCAAAAAGCCACCATAGAAATTTTAAATATCGCAGGACAAACAATTTTACAACGACAGTTACAGCAAGGAAAGACAGACATTGACATAAGCAGACTCGCAAAGGGTGTTTACTTTTTGAGACTGTGCAGTAATGACAAGACAGCGGTGTCAAAGATTGTAAAAGAATGATATTTACAGCACACAACAGGCTTCTGCCACCAGCGGCGGTTCGTGGTTGACGGAAAAGTTTGTATCTTTAAAAAATATTTGTGGGGCAGACACGGAAGTGCTCTAAAACGCCGCCGGTAGCAGCCCTTAATCGTTACCAATCTTTTTTATATCATCTTTTTCGGAACAGTAGCAATAAAATCTTTCAGATAATAAGGTTCGAAATATGCTACATCTTCAAATTGTTTATTCTTAAATTTTTCCCAGGCAATAGAAATCATTCCTTTTGCAGAAACCGTGAAGTCTTCATTAAATATAGCGTTATCATGCCCTGAAAGAAGTTGCTTACATTTTGCTGCCCCATCGCCAAAAAAGATTATTTTTTTTGTATCAAGGATTTCCGAAAAAGAATTTTCATCAATTATTTCAGCAGAAGTTTTTTTAATAAACTGCGCTTTATTATCAAATAGTGCAGTATAAACTTCCATGCGCCTTGCATCTATCATAGGGCACAGGAGAGTATCTTTTTTATTCTTGTGTTCGGCAGAAAAAAAGCTTGCCATTGATTGCAATGTATTTACAGCGATCAAAGGAATATTCAATGCATAGCAAAATCCTTTTGCAGTAGAAACGCCTATACGTAAACCTGTATAACTTCCGGGTCCCATGCTGACACAAACAGCGCTTAACTTATTAAATCCTATACCTGCATTTTTAAAAACCTCTTCAGAGTATAGTGTGATAAGCGATGAATGGGAATTAGCAACAGCAGATTCTTTGCAGTATAAGAGTTTGTTGTTCTCAGACACTGCAACAGAGCATACTTTTGTGGCTGTTTCTATGTGAAGGATATAAGGCATTGCTATGCTTTTAAACTTTCATCTGTTTTTGTCTGATGGTGGAAAAAAATAAATGAAATTCTAAATAAATATTAACTGAAAAAATAACCACTAAGGCACTTAGAACACTTAGTCCAATTTGTGAATTAATCAGGTTAGGTTCATTGAGAAATATGAAAAACACACTTAGTGTACTGCGTGTTTAAGTGGTAAAAATAAATTAAACAATATAGACAAATTAATAAATTTTTATTCGTTGTTGAAAAGATCTTTTTTATCCACCTTTTTCACTTTGTCTCCGTCTTTCAGTTGTTTTGATATAGCTTTGTATGGAGCAACAACTACTTCCTGTTTTTCGGTAAGGCCACTAAGGATTTGTATATACGTGTTATCCTGAATGCCTGTTTTTACTT
>CAINEZ010000630.1 GCA_903847905.1 uncultured Bacteroidota bacterium | reverse complement strand
TTTTAAGGTTCTGACTCTAAGTTCTTTTTATAGAGTATATAAGATTAGTTTAATAAATCATATAAAGTTATCAAATAAAGTAATTATTAAAGAACCTGGATTTATTTCAATGATAGAAATTTTATCGAAAGCGATTAAGTTAAATGCGAATATAATTGAGGTTCCAATGATGCTATATACAAAAAGAAGAAAAGATAAATCTAAAATGAAAGTTTTCAAAACAATATTAGATTATATTAGAATATTACTGAAAGCCAAAATTTAGCCATACTAATAAAAATAAAAATGGGAAAAATAGAATGTTGTAGAATATGCGGGAATAAAGAGCTCTATCCAATAATTAACATTGGGGATCGTACTTTAACCGGAGTTTTTCCCAAAACAAAACAAGAAAAAATTTCTAAAGGTATTTTAGAATTAGTAAAGTGTTCAGATAAGGGATGCGGACTTCTGCAAATTAATCATTCTTTTAATCATATAGAAATGTATGGAACCAATTATGGTTATAGATCCGGGCTAAATAAGTCTATGATCATTCATTTAGGTAGTATAGTTAAGAAAATACAATCAATTGTAGAAATAAACAAAAATGATATTATTGTTGATATTGGAAGTAATGATGGAACTTTATTGAGTTTTTATCCACAAGAATTTACTAATTTGGTTGGAATAGATCCTACATCCGTTAAATTTAAACAATATTATGAAAACAGGGTAAATATTATTACTGATTTTTTTACGAAAGAAATTTATATAAAAAATTATAAAGAACAAAAAGCTAAAGTTATTACATCAATAGCAATGTTTTATGATTTAGAGAACCCTATTGATTTCATGAAGGACATATACGAAGTATTAGATATCGATGGCGTTTGGGTATTTGAACAAAGCTATGCCCCATTAATGGTAGACAACATTTCATATGATACAATTTGTCATGAGCATTTGGAATACTACTGTTTAAATCAAATAAAATATATGACAGATAAGGTGGATTTTAAAATTATTGATGTTGAATTAAATGAGGCTAATGGCGGTAGTTTTAGAATAACAGTTGCAAAAAATAACAGTAAATATAAAGAATGTACCGGTCTTATTCAGGATATTATATTAAAAGAAAAAAAACATTACACACCAGGGGCATTGAGAGAATTCGCGATAAACACTGAAAAACACAAAAATGATTTTTTGAAATTACTTAATGATTTAAAAGCAAATGGCAAAAAAGTATTAGGCTATGGCGCGTCTACAAAAGGTAATGTTATCTTACAATATTGCCAAATAAATACTGATTTGATCCCATATATTGCAGAAGTAAATGAAGATAAATTCGACTCCTATACGCCGGAAACATTAATTCCTATAATATCAGAAAAAGAAGCAAAAGAAATGTGCCCTGATTATTTTGTTGTTTTTCCTTGGCATTTCAAGAAAAACATATTAGAAAGAGAAAAAGGATTTTTAGCTGATGGAGGAAAACTAATATTCCCTTTACCTAAACTTGAAATTATCGGATAAATGAAAACATCATTAATTGTAGGATGTAAAGGACAAGACGGATCAATTTTATTTGAGTATTTGACACAATTAAAATATCAAATAATAGGAATAGATAAGAATTTTATCGTCAGTAATTATTCTAAAACATATCCTGTAACAGATATAGAAAAAAAAGAACAGGTAAAAGAACTGATAAATAATGTAACGCCCGATGAAATTTATTATTTAGCAACATATCACAATTCGTCTGAAGATTTATTGAAAAACGACTATACATTATTTGAAAGAAGCTATAATATTAATGTCTTAGGACTTTTAAACTTTATCGAAAGCATCAAAGAGTGCTCCATACAGTCAAAATTGTTTTATGCTTCTTCTTCTTTGATTTTTGGTAATACGGAAACTGACATCCAAAATGAACAGGCTTCTTATTGCCCTGATACCATTTATGGAATAACAAAACTAACAGCGCAACTATTGTGTAAATATTATCGCGAAACACATAATGTTTTTGCTTCAGTGGGAATAATGTACAATCATGAATCACATTTAAGAACTGATAACTTTTTATCCAAAAAAATAATAAAGACAGCGCTTGAAATCAAAAATAAACAAACAGACAAACTTATTGTAGGCGATCTTAATGCTAAAGCAGACTGGGGATATGCCCCTGATTATATTGAAGCAATGCATAAGATTTTACAATTGAAAGATCCCGATGAATTTATTATTGCCACTGGAATTAAGCATTCTGTTAAAGATTTTGTCAGGAAAGCATTTGAATTATTAGAATTAGATTTTTCTCTTTATGTCTCCGAAAACAAAGAAATATTGTCAAGAAAAAAGAAAAAATTATGTGGCGATAGCACTAAATTAAAAAATTTAACCGGATGGTTTCCTAAAACTTCCTTTGATGAAATGGTCAGAAAGCTTATTAATATTGAAAAAGAAAATTATGCCTAAAATTTTAATATTTATACCTACATACAACGAAAAAGATAATGTTGAAAAAATAATAACAGAAATTCTTTCATTAAACATTCTCAATTCCGATTTATTATTTATTGATGACAATTCAACTGATGGAACGGGTGAAATACTTGACGAAATTTCAAAAGGGAAAAACAACTTATATGTAATTCACAGACCAGGCAAATTAGGTATTGGTAGTGCTCACAAAGAAGGTATTGCTTATTCTTATAAGAACAATTATGATATTTTAATAACTATGGATGCCGATTTTGCTCATTCTCCTTCATATATCCCCAAATTAATTGAAAGATCAAACGATTATGATATAGTAGTTACTTCAAGATTTATGAGGAAGGGGAGTCTTGAAGATTGGAATCTTTTCAGAAAAACATTGACATTATTCGGACATTTTTTAACTAAATATTTATTGGGATTGCAATATGACGCTTCCGGTGCATTTAGATTATACAACATTAATAATATTAATAAAAAAGTTTTTGAAAAAGTAATTTCTAATGGTTATTCCTTCTTCTTCGAAAGTTTATTTATTTTAAATTTTAATAAGTATAAAATATTTGAAATCCCCATAA
>CAINEZ010000629.1 GCA_903847905.1 uncultured Bacteroidota bacterium | reverse complement strand
TGCATATTACCTTTGTATCATAATCTAAAACTTAAAATTATGGTACGCCACATTCTTAATTTTGCTCTCGGCACTGCTGCAACAGCAGGCACCGCTTCCGCCCTTGACGGCTTTGACCCCAACAACTTCGGCTCTCTCGATGAACTGGTAAAATACATTATCAGCATTGTCGGCGGCATTCTCGCAACACTTATTATTAATCTCTTGAAAAAGAAATTTCCCGGGTGGTTTCAGAATTTGAAAAATTTATCAAAGTAAAATTTGGGCACATCAAGACCGTATCAAGTCCAGTTCAAGCCCACTAAAATGAATCAAAAAAAAGCTCAATAAAAATCAATTTTTAAATACTAACCTTTAAATCTTTTACACTATGGCAATTGTTCAAAATCCCATCACCGGCAGAACCAAGAAAAAATTTGGCACTGCAGTTTTTTCCAAACAGTTTGGCAAAAACACAATGCGCACTAAACCTATTGAAGTGCGTAATCCTAAGACACTCCCCCAGAAACAACAGCGCAGCAAGTTCACCCTGATGGTCGAACTGGCCCGGATGTTCATGGGTTTTATCCGTACCGGCTTCAAGCAGGTCGCTATCGGAATGTCGCAGTTCAATGTTTTCGTGAAGTCAAACATCAGTTCTGTGATCACCGGTGTTTATCCTGCATATTCCATTGACTTCACTCATCTGGTTGTTTCGAAAGGAACACTTACCGGAGCTGATGGTGAAACAGCTGGAGCAGTTGCAGGCCATAAGGTGGATATCAGCTGGGTTGACAACTCCGGCAACGGTGATGCACTTGCTACCGATAACGCAATGGGGCTGCTCATAAACTACACTAAAAAATCCATTATGCAAGATTCAACGACGAAGACAAGGGTTGATGAAGCTCTGCAATTTACCGTTCCTGTTTCATGGGTTGGAGATCAGGTGCACGCTTACCTGTCTTTCAAAACCCCTTTGAACGACAAGGTAGCTGACAGCAAATTTCTGGCATCCGTCACCATACTGGCATAAAAACTTACTTCGTTCAGTGGTTGCTTTCCGGAGGCAGTTGTCGGCTTTGTCCTTCAACTGCCTTTTTTAGTAACTCTTCAAATTGTTCTGTAAAATCATAAATCGTAAATCAAAAATCTAAAATAAGGTAGTTATGGCACGCATAAATCAAGGTTTTCTCGGCAACGCATCCGGCAAACTCGGAAATGTTGTATTTGCAAAATGGCGCAGGCTTTTTACTGCTCGTCAGTACCAACCGGAAATTCATGATGCAAATTCTCCGGATCAGCAAAAGCAGCGCACACGCATGGTTACATTGCTTCAATTTTTGAAACCTCTGAATAAAACTTTCATCAAATCTTACAATTCTCCATATAGTAAAAATTCAACGTCATGGGCAAAAGCTATCAAAGACAATATGCCTGCTGTAAGCCCAGAAGGTTGCATTTCATTGAAAAATTTTGTACTCGGTGAACTAAACCTTCCACCGCTTAATGTCATTGGAGCTTCTTACGATCCTTTCATTGATCAAATCCAATTGACTTATCAAATGCAATCCATCCCTGTCAGCGTTGGAAACTTTCCTTATATTGGCATTTCTGCACTTGGTAAATACAAATCATCTGATGGCACACCATCATTTGATATCCGGCATCTTATGTGCTGCGAGCCCGAAGGATTATGGCACTGTATTCTCAGCGATAACATGGAACAGTCTTTTTACCTCAACTATTGGGAAGAAGGCAGATTGTGGTTCATCATTGATGAAGATAATTTTAACAAGCATACCACAAATCCTTTTCAAAATATTTCTGCTACTGCTTATTTTAAAGTAGTTCCTTTAATTGGAAGTTTTAATACAAATGTTAAAGATAATTTTGTGCCGGTGGATGCGCTTACATGGGAATACAATCAAGGCAGTAATGATTGGTATCTGCAATTCCATATTGATTTCTCAAAAACACAACTTATATCCCCTGCTGATTATACGCTTAGACTTTGGACAGTTACCATGGCAAATGGGAATCATTTAATTTCGGGTTCTTATGACTGGGATCTCCAGGAGAGCGAATTTGAAGTAATACTCGGCCCAAGTGGGCTGACCGGCTCTGTAATTTGTTTGTATTCCATTTTCACTAAACAGAATGTTCAGGTTTCACGCTTCAATCGCTTTTATATCAGCAAAGGAAGTAATGGTATTGATTATCCGCTTTTGCAGCAAATTTTCGACTGTAACTATTCACATCCGGCATCTTTCCAACTTTCAGGCAACCAGTGCGGTTTTTGTGGAGCCATTGATGAACTGTTCTCTGATTTTATTGAGTTATTTGAGCAAGGCATAATTGCACCAGATCAGAATCCGACTCCTGTAGAATATAATTTGACCATTGACCCTGTTGTTAATGGTAATATTGTTGTTACGGGATATAAATACATTGATACCGGCATATATTATTTCAACGAAGGAGAAACAGCACAGCTTCAAATTGTACCGGATTCAGGTTATCTGTTTGATATATGGACAGGACCCGATGTAATCGATTTACTACGTATTGATGATACCCATTATTCAATTTTAATGTCAAAGAACAGAGAACTGTCTGCATCATTTAATGGAACGTCGTCTAATTTTAATATTTTAACCATCTTCCCAACTGTAAATGGTCATTTTAATATTGCCGGATACGATCATAACATTGGCGATAATTATTATTTTATGCCTGAGGCTGTAGCCGCTATTGCTCTTTTCCCAGAGCCTGGAATGATTTTTTCTCATTGGGAAGGTACCGGTGCTTCTTTCCTTGTTGAGGTCAATCCCAACAATTGGCGGCTTATGATGAGTACGAATTATTCATTACAAGTTTTTTTTGATTAGTAATCATAATTTTTTAAAAAACTTTATATAAATGGGAACAATAGATTATACAAAATTTAAAATCGAAATATACAGCCCTGCTGCTGCGCTTATCAAAGAAGCATCTATCAATAGTGTGCATGATTTCTATTGCACGGGCTTAGTTCCCGGGCAGAAATACTCCTTGGTTTTTTCCTATGACGGATATTACCTGATGACTGCAGCATTTAATTGTCAGGTTGCAGGGAAAGTGGTTTATCTTAGCCCTGCACATTTCGTTTTCAATAAAGGTATTGAGAATCCCTGTGGCAGTTTTGAAAATCTTATAAAAGATAAGTACAAGTTTTTCAATTCACAGAAACAACCTTTAATGCTATGGCAAAAGAAAATCTATGAGATTCTTGCAGCCTCCGGTCATCTGGTTAATACAACATGTCAAACAGCAAAAAAAGTTGTTCGTTTCAAAGCAGGGAACGATCTCGCAGGAAAAATTAAATAATCTCTAAGTATAAAAAGCTATGCCAACAATAAATCAAATAGATTACAGTAAGTTTAAATGCGAAGTGTACAGTCCTGATGGTACGTTCATCTGTGAGGCAAGAAAAAACAGTGCAAATAATTTTTATTGTCCCGGTCTGATACTTGGTCAGAAATACGATTTGGTGTTTTCATATGATGGCATCCTGATAGTGATTATCACCTTTACATCAGAAATAGCAGGGAAAGTGGTTTATCTTTCGCCTGCTCACATTATTTTCAATAGAGGTATTGAATTACCATCCGCAGCTTTACTTGATTGTATAAAAGATAAAATCAGCAAACGGGATGAATACCATGTTCCTATGCAAGGTTGGGCCAAGAAAACTCTGGCAGTCTGCATTGAATCAGGCCATGGAAGCAATGCCGGTCAGGTAAGTAAAAAAACAGTTCAAAAGTTCAAGGCAGGGGCGGAGCTGGCAAAAGCAGTAAAATAAAAATTCATATATCTAAACAAGTTTAAAAATCATTTACAAACGCCTATGGAATAAGGATTCTAAGAAAAACAGTGATTTTATAGATTCAGGAAACATAGTAAAATAGACATTCTTTAGAAATGTTTTAACTATGTTTAACCCACCAATAAAAAGCCCCTTGAAATTTCAGTGTTTTCAAGGGGTTTCGTGTTTTGAGTGTGATCTGGCTGGGATTCGAACCCAGGACCCCATCCTTAAAAGGGATGTGCTCTACCTGCTGAGCTACCAAATCATTATCATTTTTTTAGAGGTGCAAAGATAGAGTCATTATTTGAAATTCCAAAAATAAATTTCTTTTGATTATTAAAATATTAATTTGAAGCAGATCAAAAACATGGTGCTTCATAGATGTACACAAGGTTTTATGTATATATATTATAATATTTGAACATTGAAAAAATAAATTTTCAGGCGAAATATTTTATTTCAGATAATATCATTATTATTGCGTTGAAAATAAACTGTCATGAAAGATAAAGTCGTAATTATAACCGGTGCAAGCTCAGGAATTGGTAAATCACTCAGCGAAGAGTTCGGATACAGGGGAGCAAAAGTAGTGATGGCTGCCCGTAATTTCGAAAAGCTGGATCAATTCACCAAGGAGCTTGAAAAAAAAGAATATAATGTCTTTGCAGTGCAAACTGATGTGAGTAAAGAAGATGATTGCAGAAAACTTATTACAGAAACCATTAATAAATACGGAACTATTGACATACTTGTTAACAATGCAGGAATATCAATGCGTGCCCTGTTTGAAGATGTTGACCTGAAAGTTATAAAACAATTGATGGATACTAATTTCTGGGGAACGGTTTATTGTACAAAATACGCATTACCTTATTTATTAAAGAATAAAGGCAGCGTAGTTGGAGTTTCTTCTATTGCAGGATACAAAGGTCTTCCGGCAAGAACAGGATATTCGGCATCAAAATTTGCCATGCAGGGTTTTCTCGAAACATTAAGAATAGAAAATAGAAAAAAAGGATTACATGTACTGATAGCATGCCCCGGATTTACTGCTTCCAACATCCGTAATACGGCGCTTGCAAAAGATGGAAGTACACAGGGAGAATCACCGCTTGATGAAGGGAAATTAATGACATCCGAAGAAGTGGCAAAAAAAATTGTAAATGCAATTAAAAAAAGAAAACACAGGCTTATTATGACATCACAGGGTAAAATGATAGTGCTGCTTAATAAATTTTTCCCAAAAATGTTAGATAAACTGGTATATAACCACATGGCTAAAGAACCCGATTCACCATTAAAATAGACTTTGAAAATTATACATAAATTTAGCATCTCAAATATTCAAATAAAAATAAAAAAATGACAAAAAAACTCGAAATCAAAATTAAAGAAGGACTGAATGAACTGAAGTTCGGCATTACTATGAATGAAGTAAAAAAAATACTGGGAAATCCTGATGATATCGAAAACATTAACGAATCGGAAGAACCCACTGAAGTATGGTATTACTGGGAAGATGGTATAACGCTTTTCTTTGAAGAAAATGAAAACAAGCGTTGTGTGTGCATGGAGACAGATAATGAAGAAACCCTCCTATTCGGGGAAAAAATTTCAGCGCTTAAAGAAAAAGACATTCAGGATTTATTTAAAAAGAATAATTTTAAAAACTTCGAAACCGAAGTTGAAGCGTGGGGAGAGCGAAGGATTAGTATTGATGATGCAGTAATGGATATTTATTTTGATAAAGGCGAACTCACTTCTGTTAATTGGGGCGTGGATTACGATGATGATGGGAATCCTTTGTGGCCATAGATATATAATGTTAAAAAAAGCTAAAATTTAATTAAATGCTTTTACTCGAAAAATAATTTTTTAATTTTGCGAAAATTCTATCTATATCAATGGTTTGGGCAATTTAATTATTTTTTTTAAAATACTAAATAAACATAAATAACTAAATTTAAAACTAAGAAATTATGAAAAAGATTTATTTATTGTTACTGGCATTAACTTTTATATCAAATTCTTTTAGCCAGTCAGTGAAAGTCGTGAATGGAGACACGATTAATAAAACCGATGCAAAAAATTACAAACAGGGTTATTGGGAAGAAACAAATAATAATATCCTGTCAAGAGGTTATTATGTTAATGATAAAAAAGATGGAGCATGGGTTACATACAGCGTAAAAGGAGTATTAAACAAAGTTGAATCATTTAATAATGGATTAAAGAATGGTGTATCTATTACTATTGATGAAAATGGATATTATAAAGGAGAAGCTAATTACAAAAATGATGTACTTAATGGCTCTCAACGAACTTATGCTGTTGGCGGCAGATTGTTAAGCGAAGTGAATTATAAAAATGGTAAGCTTGACGGTTCAAAAAAGACCTATTATGAAAATAATAGCAAAATTCAGGAAGAAGCGATTTATTTAAATGGTGAACGCGATGGTGTATCAAAATGGTATGATACCGAAGGGAAATTAGTTGCCGAATACAATTATAAAAACGGGAAGTTTGATGGAGTGAACAAGTCTTATTATACCAGTGGGAATGTCCAGACCGAAGAAATATATTCGAATAATATTCAAACGGGCGCTTACAAAGAATACTTCGATAATGCTAATGTAAAAATTAAAATTTTCGGAACTTATGTAAACGGGGAAAAAGATGGAAAATGGCTTGAATACGATGAAAATGGAACTATTGTAAAAACTACAAAATATATAAATGGAGTTGAGAAGAAATAATTACAAACTAATAATTTCTCTATTTTAATAAACAGAAACCTATTGCAGAACAAGTCGGGGAATCTGTTTATTTATCACATCATGTCAAAATATTTTTTTCAACTTATCATAAAAATAAAGAACTTTATATAATATTTTTCATTACTTTTGCATCTTAATTTTTTAAAATAAAAAAAGAAACAAACTAAGTAATGATTAATATTACATTCCCCGATAAAGCAGTAAGACAATTTCCTGAAGGCGTTACTGCTTTGGATATTGCAAAAAGTATTAGCGAGGGGCTTGCCAGAAATATACTTTCAGCCAAGATAAATAGTGAAGTTTGGGATGCAACAAGACCTATCCTTTCTGACGCAACTATAGAACTTTATACATGGGAGCAAAACGAAGGAAAAGCAACTTTTTGGCATTCTTCTGCTCACCTTATGGCTGAAGCTATTGAGTTTTTTTATCCTGATGCAAAATTCGGTATTGGTCCAAATATAGAAAATGGATTTTATTATGACATTGACTTTGGTAACAACACTATTTCTTCCGATGACTTTAAAAAAAATAGAAGATAAAATTCTTGAAATAGCAAGAAAGAAAAATATATTTTATCGCAAAGAAGTTCCCAAAATAGATGCAATAGATTATTTTACCAAAAGAGGTGATATATACAAGCTGGACTTACTTAAAGAGCTTGAAGATGGTTCAATTACTCTTTACGAATCAGGTAATTTTATTGACCTTTGCCGTGGACCCCATATACCCAATACCGGTTATATTAAAGCTGTTAAACTTCTTAATATTGCCGGCGCATATTGGAGAGGAGACGAGCACAATAAACAATTGACCAGAATTTATGGTATTACTTTCCCTAAGCAAAAAGAACTTGAAGAATATCTTATTTTACTTGAAGAAGCAAAAAAACGTGATCATCGCAAACTTGGTAAGGAACTTGAGCTTTTTTGCTTTTCGCAAAAAGTCGGACTTGGTTTGCCTTTATGGCTTCCGAAAGGTGCTGACCTCAGGGCAAGACTTGAACAATTCCTAAAAAAAGTACAGAAAAAGGCCGGTTATGTGCAGGTAATTACTCCCCATATCGGGCTCAAAGAACTTTATATTACTTCCGGCCATTATGAAAAATATGGCAAAGATTCATTCAGGCCTATTACTACTCCACAGGAAGGAGAAGAGTTCATGTTGAAACCTATGAATTGTCCGCATCATTGCGAAATTTATAAAAATAAACCACATTCATATAAAGATCTGCCTGTGCGCTTGGCGGAATTTGGAACGGTTTATCGTTATGAGCAAAGCGGAGAACTTCATGGATTAACTAGAGTAAGAGGCTTTACCCAGGATGATGCTCATTTATTCTGTCGCCCTGACCAGGTAAAGGAAGAATTTATCGGGGTTATTGATATTGTACTATATATTTTCAAAGCGCTCGATTTTAAAGATTATACCGTACAGATATCTTTGCGCGACCCTGAAAACAAAGAAAAATATATAGGTTCTGAAGAAAACTGGGTAAAAGCTGAAAAAGCAATTATTGAAGCAGCCGAAGAAAAAGGACTTACAACAAAAGTTGAAATCGGTGAAGCTGCTTTTTACGGTCCTAAAATGGATTTTCTGGTAAAAGATGCACTTGGTCGCCAATGGCAACTTGGAACTATACAAGTTGATTATAACCTCCCTGAACGTTTTGAATTGGAATATACCGGAAACGATAATCAGAAACACAGACCTGTGATGATACATAGAGCCCCTTTTGGTTCAATGGAAAGGTTTGTGGCTGTTTTACTCGAACATTGTGCAGGTAAATTTCCTCTGTGGTTAGCTCCCGAGCAGGCAATGATAATACCAATCAGCGAAAAATATATTGATTATTCAAAAAAAGTTATAAATTTGCTGGATAATTACGAAATTCGCGCCATTATTGACGAAAGAAACGAAAAAACCGGCAAGAAGATACGAGATGCTGAACTTCAGAAAATCCCTTATATGCTTGTAGTTGGTGAAAAAGAAGAAGCTGATGGAACCGTTTCCGTACGTAAGCATACAGAGGGTGATTTAGGAACATTTTCTATTAAGGACTTTTCGGATTTAATAAATAATGAGATCAAAGAAATGCTTGATGATTAATAAAATTTGATATAAACATAAAGTATAAACTAATTAAGGAGGAAAAAGTATAGCAACAACAGGAAATTCCAAGACGTATGTTCGCCGCCCTTGGACAAAAAAAGAGGATGCCCATTTTATAAATGAAAAAATTAAAGCGCCGGTTGTGCGTGTTGTTGGCGAAAATATTCAACCAGGTATTTACCCTATAAAAGAAGCCCTTCAGTTATCACAGGATCAGGAATTGGATCTGGTGGAAATTTCACCAACTGCAAATCCACCTGTATGTAAGATTATCGACTATAAAAAATTCCTTTATGAACAAAAGAAGAAACAGAAGGAAACAAAAGCGAAAGCTGCTAAAGTAATTGTTAAAGAAATACGCTTGAGTCCAAATACCGATGAGCATGATTTCAATTTTAAACTCAAGCATACTATTAAATTTCTTGAAGAAGGCGCTAAAGTTAAAGTTGATGTTTTCTTCAAAGGCAGGTCGATATTATACAAAGAAAAAGGGGAAATAATTCTTCTTAAATTTGCTGATGCAATTATTGATTATGGTAAAATTGAACAGTTGCCTAGGCTTGAAGGGAAAAGAATGATAATGATTATTTCTCCAAAGAAAAAGTAAAACTAAATATTTAAAATTTGTACTAATGCCAAAAATGAAAACAAAATCCGGCGCCAAAAAAAGATTCACTTTTACAGGAACCGGTAAAATCAAAAGAAAACATGCATATAAGAGTCATATCCTTACCAAAAAAGAAACAAAAAGGAAAAGGAACCTGACGCACACCGGATTGGTTGATAAAGCCGATGAACGCAATGTCAGAAGAACTCTCGCTGTTTAATTAACTAAGTATTAACTTGAATACAGCTCCTGAAGTTCCTGCTGAAGAGCGGGACGCTGTATCAAAAAAAACAAACTATGCCAAGATCAGTAAATGCAGTAGCATCAAGAGCCAGAAGAAAAAAAATCCTGAAAGAAACCAGAGGATACTTCGGCTCAAGAAAAAATGTCTGGACGGTCGCCAAAAACACATGGGAAAAAGGACAACAATATGCCTACCGTGACAGACGAAATAATAGACGTAATTTCAGAAACCTTTGGATTATTCGCATTAATGCAGGTGTCAGGGAATATGGAATGTCATATTCGGAATTTATGGGTAAAATTCATGAGAAAAATATCAACATTAACAGGAAGGTTCTTGCCGATTTAGCTATGAATAATCCCGAAGCTTTCAAAGCAATCGTTGAATCTGTAAAATAAAACGTATTATAATTTCCATAATTAAGATTAGACAAATCTGAATTTATAGCGGGTAGTTTAAAAGAAAGTAATTATTAATGTTTAATATATCTAAACATTTTATAATGCACTGACTTTTCAAAATCAGTATCCTCAAAATGATTGGTAATTTAACCTTTCTAACAGTTCTTATTAATGTCATTTTTTAATATCATTATTTAATTCTGATTTTATTTATATTTGTGTTTTTAAAAAATATATTGTGATTATATTTCGAACTTTAGTGTTTTTAAAATAAATCATATTTTGCAGGTAAAC
>CAINEZ010000628.1 GCA_903847905.1 uncultured Bacteroidota bacterium | reverse complement strand
GCCGCCAGCAGGTCAGCTTTGTATATTTTGATAAAAAACAATAGGGGTGCTAAAATAAAATTGAGATAGATACATTGATTTTACTGAGGATTTAACGGGGGTTTGTTTAATTTTGTAATTTAGTCGGATAATAGTGATAATATATATTAAAAACTGGCTCGAAAAGTTATAAATAATTAGTACGGAAAAAAATATCAGGACTCAACAAAATCAAGTTCAACGCGGAGGTTATCAATAATGAAGTTTTGCCTGTCGGGGGTGTTCTTGCCCATATAAAATGCAAGCATCTCCCCTATTGTGGATGTATTTTTAAGTATAACAGGATCGAGGCGCATGGAAGGTCCTATGAAATTTTTGAATTCATCAGGCGAAATTTCTCCTAATCCTTTAAAACGGGTTATCTCAGGTTTTGCGCCTAATTCACGTAAGGCTTCATGTCTTTCTTCTTCAGAATAACAATAAATTGTTTTGGATTTATTTCTAATCCTGAAAAGAGGAGTTTGCAATATATAAAGATGTCCATATTTAACTAAATCCGGGAAAAACTGAAGGAAAAAAGTTATCAGTAATAATCGGATATGCATGCCATCCACATCGGCATCTGTAGCAACAACAATATTATTGTAACGAAGGTTTTCCAGTTCTTCTTCAATGTTAAGAGCCGATTGCAAAAGATTAAATTCTTCGTTTTCGTAAACTACTTTTTTATTCATGCCATAGCAGTTGAGTGGTTTGCCTCTCAGACTGAATACAGCTTGTGTGTTTACATCTCTCGACTTTGTAATGGAACCGCTTGCCGAATCGCCCTCGGTAATAAACAATGTTGTTTCAAGCTTTCTGTCGTCGTTGCTGTTATAATGAATCCTGCAATCCCTTAGTTTTTTATTATAAAGGCTTGCTTTTTTAACACTATCCCTTGCAATCTTTTTTATGTTGGCAAGATCTTTACGTTCTTTTTCTGATTGAAGTATTTTCCTGTAAAGAGCTTCAGAAGTTTCCGGATTTTTATGCAGGTAATCATCCAGCTGTTTCTTAATAATATCATTAATGTAATTTCTGATTGTTGGTCCATTAGGTTCTATATGTTGCGAGCCTAACTTAGTTTTTGTTTGCGATTCAAAAACGGGTTCCTGGATTTTTATACTGATAGCAGCAATTATAGAAGAACGTATATCGCTTGCTTCAAAATCTTTTTTATAAAACTCGCGCACTGTTTTTACAACAGCTTCCCTGAATGCCGACTGGTGAGTGCCGCCTTGGGTAGTATGCGTACCATTAACGAAAGAATAATATTCTTCGCCATATTGATTTTGACTATGAGTCATTGCAAGTTCAAAATCGTTTTCTTTGATGTGAATAATCGGGTAAACTAATTCCGTGCCGTTGATATATTTAGAAAGCAGATCAAGCAAGCCATTTTCCGCATAATAACGTTGTCCGTTGAAATATAATGAAAGACCTGTATTAAGGAATGCGTAATTCCATAAAAGGTTTTCGATATATTCAGTTATAAAATGATATTTCCCGAATATTTTTTCATCAGGAACAAAAATTACGATAGTGCCATTACGCAAATCTGTTTTTTCTTCTTTACTTTCCTTTACAAGGTTACCATTGCTGAATTCGGCTATCTTTGTTTTACCATCCCTGACCGACTGTGTAATAAAGTAAGATGCAAGGGCATTTACAGCTTTGGAACCTACGCCATTTAAGCCAACTGTTTTTTTAAAAACTTCTGAATCGTATTTAGCTCCTGTGTTTATTTTCGAAACGCAGTCAACAACTTTCCCAAGCGGAATGCCGCGTCCATAATCGCGTACTGTAACTTTTTGATCTTTTATAGTGATCTCAATCTTTTTACCAAATCCCATTATGTACTCATCCACCGCGTTATCGATGATTTCCTTGATAAGTACATAAATGCCATCGTCGTGAGAAGCGCCATCGCCCAACTTGCCAATATACATACCGGGTCTTAGCCGAATATGCTCTTTCCAGTCGAGGGAAACAATGCTTTCTTCATTATAATTACCTGACATAACAGTAAAATTTTTACAAATTTATGAAAAATGAATACTTAAAAATAAATTTTGAAATATAGATATTAACAGCTTATACTCTTAAGTGTATTAATACAGAAGGAAATATTAAGCTATTTGGGACTTGTTTCAATAACTTTAAATTCGGTTCTTCGGTTGTTAGCCCTCCCCTGCTCAGTTTGGTTAGTGTCTATTGGCTTCGACACGCCGTATCCTTTATAACTCAAGCGTTCTTTTGCTATTCCATGATTAATAAGGTAATCGTAAACCGCTTTTGCCCTATTTTCAGATAGTATCTGGTTGTACTTATCTTCGCCTACATTATCAGTATGCCCGCTGATCTCAATTTCCATTTTAGGATTTTTATTCAGCAGATCTGTGAGTTTTTCAAGTTCGGTGGTAGATTCAGGTTTTAACTCAAACTTGTCAGTATCGAAAAAAATATTTTTAAGCACAACCGATTCACCCACCTTTATTGGCAGAAGCGGAATATTTTTCAAGAAAGGATCGGAATTAGAATGGGTACCTGTAAGTGTAAAATTCTCAGAATAAAAAAGATATCCGTCTTTTGAAACATTCAATGCATAGTCTTTCTCTGTTGGCAGGCAAACAAGGAACTCACCGTTTAAAGGGTCTGAAGCTGATTCAATGAATGTGGTTCCTGTTTTCAGATCAATAAGCTCAATCTTAGCTGCTAGTTTTTCTTTTGTAAGTTTATCGTAAACCGTTCCTTTAAAATATGTAACTCTTTTGGGACGTGCTTTTTCATAAAGAGGGAAAGAATAAATATCCATGCCACCTTTTCCACCAGGACGGTCTGAAGAAAAATAAGCAATATTACCAAATGAATTTACAATAAGATAACTTTCGTCGGCGAAAGTATTTATAGGATAACCAATATTTACAGGCTTGCCCCACACACCATTGGAATCTTTTCTTGAATAAAAAATATCAAAGCCCCCTAATCCCATGTGTCCTGTTGATGCAAAATACAATGTCTGGTCATCGGGGTGAATAAATGGAGACATTTCTCCATTATTAGTATTAATAGAATCTCCCATATTAACAGGTGTAGTCCATTCTCCTTTTTCATTTTTTGAACTTTTCCAGATATCCATACCTCCTTTGCTTCCGCTCCTGTTGCTGGCAAAATACAATGTTTTTCCATCTGAAGATACGGAAGGTTGCGAATCCCACTTGCTGGAATTTACTACAGGTCCCATATTAAGAGGTATACTCCATGTATCACCAATACGTTTCGAATAATAAATATCACAACTCCCAATACCATCACTACGATTGCATGCCGTAAAGTAAAGATCTTTCCCGTCGGGCGAAAGACATTGCGCTCCCTCATTTCCGCTTGTATTTATAGGAGGCCCAATATCTATAGCTTTACTCCATGTACTGTCATTCAATTTATGGCTTACATAAAAATCTTCTTCCTCAGTATTGTTCTGATCAATTGTATTTTCATCTTTAGGCAATCTTCTTGTAATAACAAGTGTTTGCTCGTCAGCAGTAATTGAAGGAAGGTAATCACTGTATATTGAATTTATGCTGTCACCCAGGTTAACCGGGTTAAAAGGCACAGGATTATTTACTGCATTTATGCAAAATTCACATTGTTTAATAAAATATTCAACACGTTTAATGTTTATAGGAGTTGAATTTTTATTTTTTGTAAAAGCGACGAAATCATTTTTCGCATCATTATATTTCCCTGTCTTAAGTTCAATCATTGCAAGGTTTAAATAGTTATTTGCGAAAAAATAAGGATCAATTTCTATAGCTTTTTTATAATTGGTAATAGCCATTTCATATTTTTTCTGGTCAGCATAAATATCACCTTTCATCATGTATGCTTCAATAAACTTCTCGTCGGCTTTAATAGCAATACCAAGCTCCCTGAGCGCATTTTCATTATCATAAGAATCATAATATGTAGTAGCCTGCTCATAAGCTTTAATGGCTTTTTCGGACTTAGAAGAATATTTATAAGTGTTCTGGGCTTTGCAAGAAGTTGCAAAAATCAGGAATATCAGGATAAAGAAGTATATAGTTTTTTTCATCAGATTATTTCAAAATATAAATTTACGGTATATTCATGTATTTATGCGATTGTAATGAAATATTCCATTTGGGATTTTTCAATATATAATCAATAATCAAAGGTATCATTTCTTTTTTTTTACTCCATTCAGGCTGCAAAAGCAGAATTGTTTCCTGATTTACTTTAATTGCGTTTTCTTCTGCCCATTTAAAATCACACATTTCATAAATAATAACTTTTAATTCGTCGGCTTTGGTATATAAATGTTGTAAAGGAGGAGATTTTTTTTTCGGCGAAAGACAAATCCAATTCCATTCTCCGCTTAGATCTTGCGAGCCGGAAGTTTCAAGAAAAGTGGCAATGTTATTTTCTTTAAGTTTTAAGCAAAGATAACTAAGGTTGTATTGAAGGGGCTCACCGCCTGTAACTACCACTGCTTTTGAGGGACATTGCAGAATATTAGAAATTATTTTATCGGTTGAAGTAAGCGGCCATGTATTCGCGTTCCATGATTCTTTTACATCGCACCAGCGGCAACCAACATCGCAACCTCCAATCCTGAGGAAATAAGCTGCTTTGCCGGTATTATGCCCTTCGCCCTGTATGGAATAAAATTCTTCCATCACAGGAAGCATAAGTCCTTGCTTCAATAATTCTGTTTCATTATTTATCAAAAGGTTTTTTTTATTTGGTTATTTTTTTTATTTCAAGCAAAGACGCAAACCTGCCTGACCGGTAGGCAGGGACGCAAAGCCTTAATATTGTTAGAACTATTAAAAAACTATTTTGTTTTTCCTTGAACAAGTTTGAAATCAAAAAATCATAAGAATTAATTATAAACTTCTTTCTTTGCTGCTTTCAGCGTGTTCATTAATAATCCAACAATTGTCATAGGTCCTACTCCGCCCGGAACAGGAGTAATCATACTACATTTTTTAGAAACCTCATCAAATGCAACATCGCCTTTTAACCTGAATCCTGATTTTGTTTCAGATGATTCTATCCTGTGCATGCCCACATCAATAACAACTGCGCCTTGTTTCACCATATCCGCTTTTATAAATTCCATCTTGCCAATAGCAGCAATTAATATATCAGCGCTTGAGCAAATTTCTTTTAAATTATTGGTTTTGCTATGGCAAAGTGTTACAGTACAATTAGCATTCTTATTATTCCGCGAAAGTAAAATACTCACAGGAGTGCCTACAATATTGCTTCTCCCGACAACAACACAATGTTTACCTTCTGTTTCTATTCCCGATCGTTTAATCAATTGCATAATTCCATAAGGTGTAGCAGGAACGTGTCCCTGAAGGTTCAATACCATGTTACCTATATTTACAGGATGAAAGCCGTCAACATCTTTTTCAGGTTTTATTGCGCGAATAATTTTTCCCGGAGAAATATGTTTTGGTAATGGCAACTGTACAATAAATCCATCTATCTCTTCATCATTATTTAAAAACTCTACAACTTCAAGTAATTTTTTTTCTGATATTGTTTCGGAATACCTATATACTGATGATATAAATCCAACTTCTTTACATGCCTTTTCTTTATTTGTAACATAGGTCTGACTTGCAGCATCCTCGCCTACAAGCACGGCTGCAAGATGAGGAACTTTGATTTCGTTGTCAATCATTTTCCTTACTTCATTTGCAATTTCTGTACGAATATCTTCCGCTATTTTTTTACCATCAATTAATTTCATAATTAAGAGTTGTTTGTTGTTTTTATTGCAGACTGAAGACTGAGGACTGTTAACTACCCTTTCCCCTGGTTTCTCATCATTTGCATCATTTTACTTTTATTTCCACCGCTCATCATCTTCATCATTTTTCGCGTATCTTCAAATTGTTTTATCAATTTATTCACTTCGGTAATATCAGTTCCACTTCCTAATGCGATACGCTTTCTTCTGCTTCCTGTAAGAACTTCAGGTGTTTCTCTTTCCACAGGAGTCATGGAATGAATAATTGCTTCAATACTTTTAAAAGCATTATCATCAATATCAATATTTTTCATGGCTTTGCCCATACCGGGTATCATTCCGAGAAGGTCTTTTACATTACCCATCTTTTTTATCTGCTGTAATTGCGAAATAAAATCGTTAAAATTAAACTGGTTCTTTTGAATCTTCCTTTGTATCTTCTGAGCATCCTCAGCATTAAACTGATCTTGCGCTCTTTCAACAAGTGAAACAATATCGCCCATACCAAGAATACGGTCGGCCATACGTTCAGGATAGAAAACATCAATGGCATCAAGCTTTTCGCCAATACCGACAAATTTTATAGGTTTATTAACTATTGATTTTATTGATAATGCCGCTCCGCCCCTTGTATCACCGTCAAGCTTGGTAAGTACAACGCCTTCGTAGTCAAGCCTGTCGTTAAATGCTTTCGCAGTATTCACTGCATCCTGCCCTGTCATTGAATCTACGACAAATAAGGTTTCCTGGGGGTTAACTGCTTTTTTAATGTTGGCAATCTCATTCATCATCTCTTCATCAATGGCAAGACGACCTGCAGTATCAATAATTACAGGGCTATAGCCCATTTCTTTTGCATGAGCAATAGATTTCTTTGCTATAGAAACAGGATCTTTGCTGCCTTCATCAGTAAAGACTTTCACTTCAATTTGCTCGCCAAGAACCTTTAGCTGGTCAATTGCAGCAGGACGATAAACATCGCAAGCTACAAGCAAAGGATTACGTCCTTTCTTTGTTTTTACATAGCTGGCAAGTTTTGCAGAGAACGTTGTTTTACCAGAACCCTGTAACCCTGAAATCAAGATAATGGCAGGGCTGCCTTTCAGGTTCAACTCGGTCATTTGTCCGCCCATAAGCGCTGAAAGTTCATCATGCGTAACTTTAACCATCAACTGCCCTGGCGACACAGAAGTAAGAACATTCTGCCCAAGGGCTTTTTCTTTAACCTGCTCTGTAAATGATTTAGCAATTTTATAATTAACATCAGCATCAAGAAGGGCTTTGCGTACTTCTTTCAGTGTTTCTGCTACATTTATTTCTGTAATTCTTCCGTGGCCTTTTAATATTTTAAAAGCTCTGTCGAATTTTTCGCTTATACTTTCAAACATCATTATATGATTTTATTAGGAGCGCAAATTTAAAAATAAATCTTGAATTTTCATACCGGATATTTGGCAGGATTTATCTTTATGCAGACAAGGCAGGCAAAGAGAAATCGGGTTATATTATGAAAGTTTCTGCTTTTTTATTACGTTTTCTAACCAATTCATCTAAGACAATTTTCCGCATTCGAATCGATTTGGGAGTTACTTCAACATATTCATCCACTTTAATGTATTCCATCGCCTCTTCCAAAGAAAATTTGACAGCAGGAATGATAAATGTTTTCTCGTCAGAGCCGGATGCGCGCATATTCGAGAGTTTTTTTGTTTTGATAAGATTTATCACTATATCGTCGGTGCGAGTATTCTCACCTAATATCTGTCCTTCATAAATTTCATCATTTGGATTAATAAAAAACTTACCCCTGTCTTGCAATTTATTTATAGAGTATGCAATAGCAGTGCCTGTTTCCATTGCCAAAAGGGAACCGTTGGTACGTGTTGGAATGTCGCCCTTCCATAGTTCATAACCTTTGAAACGGTGCGCAATAACAGCTTCTCCTTCGGTTGCGGTAAGAATATTATTGGTAAGACCAATAAGACCTCGTGCAGGAATAGTGAATTTAAGAACAATTCTATCATTGCGGGTTTCAATGCTTAATATATCGCCTCTTCTCTTAGATACGATCTCTATTACTTTTCCTGAAAATGCTTCAGGTACGTGTATTGTAAGCGATTCAACAGGTTCGTGCCTTTTCCCTTCAATCATTCTTTCAATAACCTGAGGTTGTCCTAATTGAAACTCATATCCCTCGCGGCGCATGGTTTCGACCAAAATAGATAAATGCAAAATACCGCGGCCAAACACAAGGAGTTTTTCTGGTGAATCGGTGTCAACAACTTTTAATGCAAGATTTCTTTCTGTTTCCCTGTATAGCCTGTCACGCAAATGCCTTGATGTAACATAAGTTCCTTCTTTTCCTGCAAATGGCGAATTATTAATTGTGAAAACCATACTCATAGTAGGTTCATCAACATGAATAGATTCAAGCCCTTCAGGGTTTTCAAAATCAGCGATAGTGTCACCAATATCAAAATTCTCGCTGCATAATACAGCGCATATTTCACCTGCCCCTACTTCATATTTCACTTTTTCTTTTCCCAATCCTTCGAAAAGATACAACTCTTTAATTTGCGATTTCACTATGCTTCCATCATTTTTTACAATAGAAACCTGTTGTCCCATTTTAATAGAACCCCTGGAAATACGACCAACAGCTATACGTCCGACATACGATGAATAATCAAGCGAAGTGATCTGCATTTGCAATGTACCGGGAACTTTTGCGGGCGGCTTAAAATATTCTATTATAGTATCAAGAAGATAACTAATATCTTTTGTCGGATTCTGCCAGTCAGCAGACATCCATCCTTGTTTGGAAGAACCGTAAACAGTAGGAAAATTGAGTTGTTCTTCAGTGGCATCAAGACTTACCATCAGGTCAAAAACGGCTTCCTGTACTTCATCAGGTGAACAATTTTTCTTATCAACTTTGTTTACTACAACTATTGGTTTTAAGCCAAGTTCTAAAGCTTTCTCAATAACAAACCTTGTTTGCGGCATTGGTCCTTCAAAAGCATCAACCAACAGCAGCACACCATCAGCCATATTTATAACCCTTTCAACTTCTCCCCCAAAATCAGAGTGTCCGGGTGTATCAATAATATTTATTTTAACTCCCTTGTACCTAATAGAAACGTTTTTAGCAAGTATTGTAATTCCCCTTTCTCTTTCAAGATCATTGGAATCGAGTATCAAATCACGTATTTCCTGATTTTCCCTGAATAATTTTACCTGGTATAACATTCTATCTACCAAGGTGGTTTTCCCGTGGTCAACATGCGCAATAATTGCTATATTCCTTATTTCAAGCGTTTCGCTCATTTAAACTTCCCTTCGTTAAAGAATTTGCAAAGGTAATCTTTAAAGGGTTTCGTTCAACAAAACAATTAATACATTTCAAAATATTTTATAATTCACACTTAATAACTGATGTTATGCAAAATCGCATTTTCACATTTTTAGATTCCGAACGAAGTGAGGAATCTAATTTATATTGTTAATGCGTAACATCAGTAAATGAGATAGATTTTTATAAAAAAATTACTTGCTGCTATACAAATTATCAAAAAATCACTTTCTTTGCATATATATAATAAGGAATTAATGCCCATATCTAAAATAGCTATTGTTATTCTAAACTGGAACGGAAAACTTTTACTCGAAAAGTTTCTTCCATACCTTATTAAATATAATTCCCCTGATGCAGAAATAATCATTGCAGATAACGCTTCAAAAGATGATTCAATTTCTTTTGTGCAAACAAATTATCCAGACATAAGGATAATTAAGAATAATGAGAACGGTGGCTTTTCCAAAGGTTATAATGATGCCCTCTCACAGGTGGACGCTGAATATTATGTGCTATTGAATTCCGATATTGAAGTTACTTCTAACTGGATCAACCCTGTTATAAGTTTAATGGATAGTGATAAAAACATTGCAGCATGTCAGCCAAAAATAATGTCTTTTTATAACCAGGAAGAATTTGAATATGCAGGTGCCGCAGGCGGATATATTGACAAATTTGGATATCCATTTTGTCGTGGCAGAATTTTTCAGGAGATGGAAAAAGACGAAAAACAATATAATGATATTGTTGAGATATTTTGGGCAACAGGGGCTTGCATGTTTGTAAGGGCTGAATTATATCACAAACTTGGCGGGTTGGATAATGATTTTTTTGCACACATGGAAGAAATTGACTTCTGCTGGAGACTAAAAAACCAGGGATATAAAATAATGTACTGTCCCGATTCAGTAATATTTCATGTTGGAGGAGGAACTTTGCCTAAGAATAACTCACGTAAAACATACCTGAACTTCAGAAATAATTTTTTTCTGTTATTTAAGAATTTGCCTTCCGGGAAAATATTTCCTGTGTTTTTTGCAAGACTTTTTCTTGATGGTATTGCCGGAATGAAATTTCTTTTTCAGGGTCATTTTAAAGATGTCTTAGCAGTTACAAAAGCTCATTTCATGTTTTATTTTTCTATAGGGAAACTTTATAGAAAAAGAAGAATGATAAGGCATTCGCAGGTTTCATGTATTTATGGCAAGTCAATTGTCTTTGAACATTATCTGAAAAGAAAGAAATATTTTAGGCAATTAGATAAGAATAACTTTTCAAAATAATAATTTTATTCACAAAATGATTCAACAGCAAGCCTGTATGAATCTAACCCGAAACCTGAAATGCTTCCTTTGCATTTTGGCGCTATTAGTGAAATGTGACGGTAATCTTCCCTTGCAAAAATATTTGAAATATGAACTTCAACAACAGGAGTTTTAATCGCTTCAACTGCATCAGCAATAGAAACTGATGTGTGAGTATAACCACCTGCATTCATTATAATACCATCGTAATTGAAACCAACTTCATGTAGTTTATTAATGATCTCACCTTCCACATTACTTTGGAAATATTCAATCTCATCTGATGGAAAATCATTGCGAAGTTTCGATAAAAATTCATCAAAAGAAACATTACCATAAATAGCAGTGTCCCTTATACCAAGGAGATTCAGATTTGGGCCGTTGATAATAATTAATTTCACTTTATTTTTTTTTGCAAAAATAGACAAAATATTACTTTAGATTTAGTGGAATAAATAAATAATTTTCTCTAAATTATTATTCAATAAAAAATAATTATACTTTTGTCACATCATTTATTGGAGTCTTTTAATAAAGTAACCAATTTTTGAAATAATTGATTTAAGAACATGGATCAACGATTTTAGATTTCTGATTTTAGGATACTTCTCAAATCATAATTCGTTAATCGATATTTCTACCATGTCCGGTAGGCATGGCATTATTCAAAACATTGAACTTTATTTTCAAGAACCAATAACATTATAAGGGGTGCCTTAAAACAACGGGCTGAGATCAAACCCACTGAACCTGCTCCGGGTAATGCCGGCGAAGGGAAAAGGGTTTAAACATTAACAGAAAAGTTCACTCGGCTTTTCAAATTGTTTAACCAAAAAAATAAAAAATGGAACAGAATTTATGGAATAATTTCCAGAAAGTAAGAGCAAAATCGCCTCTTGTTCACAACATCACTAATTATGTAGTGATGAATTCCACTGCAAACGCATTGCTTGCTATAGGTGCTTCGCCTGTTATGGCTCATTCTGCCGAAGAGGTTGAAGATATGGAAAAAATTGCAAATGCTTTGGTTATTAATATCGGAACGCTAAGCCCCGCGTGGATAGCGGCAATGAAACTTGCAGTTAAAAAAGCAAATGCGCTCAACAAGCCAATTGTTTTGGACCCAGTTGGCGCAGGCGCTACAGCTTTCCGCAATAAAACAATAACCGAATTATTAGAAGCAGGGAAATTTTCTGTGATACGTGCAAACGCCTCGGAAATAATGTCTATGGTATCTGCTGAAAACCGCACGAAAGGCGTTGACAGCACAAACACCATGGAGCAGGCATACGACTCTGCCGAATACTTGTGTGGGAAATATAATAATGTGGTTTGTATAAGTGGCAAAACCGATATTGTAATGTCGGGCAAATTAAAGATGAAGATTCATAACGGTCACGAAATGATGAGCAGGGTTACAGGTCTGGGTTGTACGGCTACCGCTATTATCGGAGCATTCATAGGAACGATTGAAGACGCATTTACAGCTACAGTTAGCGCCATGGCTGTAATAGGTGTCGCAGGCGAACTGGCTGCAAAAATTTCGGCAGGACCGGGAAGTTTGCAAATGAATATTCTTGACAAATTATATAATATGTCAGAACAAGAGTTTCTGCAAAACGTAAAGATTGAATCATAATGTTTGAATTGTGCTTAGTTACTGATGAAAAACTGTGCCTCGGAAAAAGTTTATTTCTTGTAGTACAGCAGGCAGCCGAAGGCGGGGTTACTATGGTACAGTTAAGAGAAAAGGAAATTAATACTAACGAATTTATTGAGAAAGCATTGAGAATAAAAGAAATTCTGAAACCATATAAAATACCGTTAATAATAAACGACAGGGTTGACGTTGCTCTTGCAGTAAAAGCCGATGGAGTGCACGTGGGACAGAATGATATGCCTTTTGAATTACTAAGGAAAATAATCCCTGAAAATATGATTATCGGTCTTTCGGTCGAAACTATTGAACAAGCCAAGAAAGCCGAATCATTCAATGTGGATTACTTAGGAGTGAGTCCGGTATTCACTACATTTACCAAAACTGATTTATCAAGCTGCTGGGGAATAGCAGGACTTAAAACTTTGCGCTCATTAACAAAACATAAACTAATAGCGATAGGAGGAATTAATAAATCGAATGTGAAGGAAGTTATACAAGCCGGTGCAGATGGCGTTGCAGTTGTTTCTTTTATATGCTCTGCTAAAGAACCAAAGGAGGCTTCTTCTGAATTATTATCAATAATAACTCATGTTACGCAAAAAAAATGAGGAAATAATATTTTGCATAACGTTACTTATATAAAAAACTAAAATTAAAAAAATAAATATCATGACTCAACTACAACAGGCTCTTAAGGGCATAGTAACAAAAGAAATGCAACAGGTTGCAAAGTTTGAAAAATTAGATGCAGAATGGATACGTAACGAAGTTGCATGCGGAAGAATAGTAATTCCTAAAAATGTAAATCATAATTTTGAAGCAAGAGGAATTGGTAATGGTCTTTTAACAAAGATCAATGCTAATATCGGAACATCCCAGAAACATTGCAACCTGGAAGAAGAATTAAAAAAGCTTGATGTTGCGGTTAAATATGGTTCCGATTCAGTAATGGATTTATCGACCGGAGGAAATCTGGAACTTATCCTTAATACTGTTATAAAAAAATCTCCTGTTATGGT
Organism: uncultured Bacteroidota bacterium; assembly: GCA_903847905.1. GTDB lineage: Bacteria > Bacteroidota > Bacteroidia > Bacteroidales > CG2-30-32-10 > CAINEZ01. The sequence goes on along the minus strand of CAINEZ010000628.1, from coordinate 10,299 downwards.
TGGCACAGTTCCAATATATGCTGTGATGACAAGACTTGCAAAGGACGATAAGAAATTTTCGGATATGGATACGGAAATATTATTTAAAGAGATAGAAAATCAGGCGAAAATGGGTGTTGACTTTATGACCATGCATTGCGGGGTTAACAGAACATCATTATCGTTTTTGCAAAATGATGAACGTATAGCGGGAATTGTAAGCCGTGGCGGCTCGCTTACCAGGAAGTGGATGGTTGAAAATAAAGCCGAGAATCCTTTATATGAACATTTTGATCGAGTGCTTGATATTTGCGAAAAGTATGATGTTACAATCAGCTTAGGCGATGGCTTACGCCCGGGAGCTGGCGCTGATGCAAGCGACAGAGGTCAGATGGCGGAATTGTTGGTATTAGGCGAATTGGTTGCGCGTTCACGTAAGCGTGGCGTACAGGTATTGGTGGAAGGTCCGGGTCATGTTCCCCTTGACCAGATTGAAATGAATGTGAAATTGATGAAAAGAATATGTGATAATGCACCATTTTATGTTTTAGGTCCACTCACAACTGACATAGCCCCGGGTTATGATCATATTGTAGGAGCTATAGGAGGCGCAATAGCTGCTTCGCACGGAGTAGATTTTTTATGTTATGTTACACCTGCAGAACATTTATGTTTGCCAACAATTGAAGATGTAAAACAGGGAGTGATAGCCAGTAGGATTGCCGCACACAGCGGGGATATTGTTAAGAATGTAAAAGGTGCCAGGGAATTAGATAAGGCTATGTCGAATGCAAGAAGAAATCTTAACTGGGAAAAAATGTTTGAATGCGCTATTGATCCTGTTCTTGCAAAAGAAAGAAAATATTCTTCCGAAAGCGCCGATGAAGAATATTGTACTATGTGTGGTAACCTCTGCGCAATGAAAACAGACAAAGAAACAAGCAAGTCATTATCTATTGAATAATTTTTTAACTATAGCAGCATCCGATAATTCAGGCGGTGCAGGAATTCAGCAGGATATTAAAATTGCCGAAAAGATAGGCTTTTGGGGACTATCGGCTATTACAGGAATTACTGTGCAGGATTTTTCAGGAACGGATTCTATTTTTCCTATTCCTGCAAATATTTTATCGCAGCAGCTTGAAAAAAATTTCAGATCGTTTAAAATAAATGCTGTTAAGATCGGGGTAATCAGTAGTGATGAAAACATTCAGGTTATTTCTGATTTTCTTCAAAAGTATAAATTGAATAATGTAGTGCTTGACCCTGTTTTTGCCCCTTCGCATGGAATATCTTTTATCGGAAATAATTCCGTTGAATTACACAAAGAAAAATTACTTCCTTACATCAGGATTATTACACCAAACAAAGAGGAATTAGAATTACTATTTGATAAAAAAAATAAAAGTTTTGAAGAAGGAATAATTAACGCTCAAAATTTTTCAAAACAATTTAATTGCAGCATTTACCTTAAAGGCGGGCATTTTGAGGGAAGTATCGTAAAAGAAGTTTTGATAGATAAAACTAAAATTTATCTTTTTGAAAAGAAAAGGCGAGAATTAAAATATTCACATGGTACCGGCTGTACTTTTTCCACTGCCGTGAGTTGTTTTCTTGCAAATGGCTTTAGCATTGAAAATGCATGTAAAAAAGCAACAGCGTTTGTGGATGAGATTTTTTTGTGATGTTCCTCTGTATGGCTTATTCTAAAAATTATATCTGAGACCTATACCACCCATGCCATGAAACAAAAATGGTTCGTTAATAACTTCCATGAATAAGGTGAAATCCATGAATAATGTAATAGGTGCATTTTCAAATGTATATTCTACACCTACTACCCCATCGCCTCCGAGTTCAATTTCGCTTACTTGATGATCGTTATCATAATACCACGTGGGATCGTTTTTTAGCTTGTATTTAAAACTATAAGAATGATTTTGAAACCTCAATTGAGCCCCGAGCCCAAAATACCCATTAAACCCGGAAATATCAATGTTTGCAACCTTTCTAATGCTTTTCTGGAAAATGTAATGCATTTGAATGCCTAAAGGCACTGATGCTTTATAACCCAAATAAGTAAATTCATCATAGTCGGTTTTATGTTTTTTATACCAAAAATCATAATAATGGTCATAGGTACTTTTGCTGTAAAAAAAGTAAGTACGACCTACACTAATTTCAAAAGCATTATCGCTAAAATATTTTTTCAAAGTAAGCCCGCTGAGATCGCCAAAGCGCACGCCAAGTCCCCAATTCTGACCATAAGCAGTAATTGATGTAGTAAGAGCAATTAAAAAAATAATTCGTTTCATAAAATGTAGATTAAAATTTTATAGATCAATAATGTTTTTGACTTTTACCCAAAGCACAAATGTAATAAAAAACGTAAATACACAAAAATATTTGATTTAAGTAAATTTTATAAATTAGCAACATTGAGTAATTCATTCACTTTTTTCAGAATATTTAAGATAATAGAAGTCGCAAGGCTTTAAAATTTAATACAAATAAATTTATGTACAATTTTTTATTTTCTTTATAGTTATTTATATAACAGGAACAATATTTTTATACATTGATCTTATGATAAAAATTTTTGCATTTAAGACTTTTGCTTCCTTCTTAATAGCTATTACTATAACAAGTGTAGTTGCAGCGCAGGAAACAGAAAAAAAAGACAGTCTTCGTAAAGATGCGCTGAATGTATATTTTAATTGTCCTAACTGCGACATGGATTACCTTAAAAAAGAGATTACATTTATTAATTATGTTCGTGACCAGAAAGATGCACAGCTATACATTCTTGTAACCTCTATGAATACAGGTAGCGGCGGAACTGAATATTCCATATACTTTATAGGGCAGAAAGAATTTTTGAAAAAAAATGATACATTGAAATTTTCCACATCACCTGATGATACAGAAGATAAGATACGCATTATGTATAACCAGAAGCTAAAAATAGGATTGATTAGCTATGTGTCAAAAACACCATTAGCTAAAGATATCTCAATAAGTTTTCAATCAAACGAAGAAACAAACCCTGGCGATGTTAAGGACCCTTGGAAAAATTGGGTATTCAATTTATACAGTTATTGTTATATTAGCGGCGAAGAGTCGATAAAATATTTTTATAATTATTCCTCGATAGATGCAACAAAAGTAACTGAGAAAAAAAGAATTGATTTTAATGCCTATTATAGCCTTAATAAAACAAAATATAAAATATCTGACCCTGATACTACTATTATAAGTCGCTCAAATTCTAAAACCATAAGCGCTTTATATGTTGGAAGTTTAGGCGATCATTGGTCTATAGGTGGTTCAGCAGATGTTTATTCAAGCACGTATAGTAATATAGATATCGGTATGTCTATTAATCCAACCATCGAGTACAATCTTTTTAAATATTCAGAATCAACACGCAGGCAACTTAGGTTTAATTATAATATAGGTTCGGAATGGAACAGATATATTGATACTACTATATTTAATAAAACAAAAGAAAATCTTTATACACAGTCAATAAAAATAGCATATAAAGTAATTGAAAAATGGGGTTCGGTGCAAACATCGGTAACCGGTTCCACATATCTTCATGATTTTAGCAAGAACAGCCTGGCTTTTTATACAAGTTTAAGCGTGAGACTTTTTAAAGGATTGTCTGTAAATCTAAATGGACAGGTTCAGTTAATACGTAACCAGCTTTATTTGCCTAAAGCCGGCGCTACTTCTGAAGAAATTCTTACACAGCAAAAGCAACTTGCAACTCAATACAGTTACTATGGTAATATAGGGCTTACATATACTTTCGGCTCTATTTATAATAATATTGTAAATCCAAGATTTGGGTATTAATGTATATTGAAAATTATTTATAATAATTTATTTTCCCCATTACAAAACCAAGCAATCCTCCCAGCACCAATGTCATTATTGAAATAGGAATAAGGCTTAACGGTTCTTTCCATCCTATAATAAAAGCGCAAGGCAAGAGCGTAAGAAATGAGAACAAAATTCCTTTAAATATCGGGTGTATTTTTATTTCGGATATAGAAAGAAAAAAACCAATCACCACCCACATGCTGAAAGCGGAAAGATTTGCATCCCAGCTTAGCTTCTGAATGATCATAGGAACAACATCAATTATTCCTGCAGATGCGCCAATCAATATTCCAATTATAATTTTCTTTTTCATTTTTTAACTGTTATTATTTCACGCAAAGTCGCAAAGCAATTATATTGATTAAAATACACAAAAAATATCGTTTCTAAATTATTCATTATATTTCTGTCGGCAATAGGAAGTTTGCAATAATTATTGAAGACTGCAACTGGAGGCTTAAGATTTAATGAAAATTTATTTTTACTACCCTGAACTATTATTGCACTCTCGCTCTCGGATCAAGATAGCCGTATATTATATCAATAAAAATATTAATAAAAACAAGTATCACTGAAACAAACAACACAGCTCCCATTACAACAGGGAAATCATATTTTTCTAAGGCATCAACAATCACCACTCCTACTCCTTTCCAGTTAAAAACGTATTCAATAAAAACAGCTCCTGCCATTAACGATGCAAACCATCCGGAGATTGCCGTAGCTACAGGATTCATTGCATTTTTAAGCGCATGTTTTGTAATTACCTTATAATGACTTAAACCTTTTGCTTTTGCAGTTCTAATATAATCCTGCGATAAAACTTCCAATAATGAATTCCTTGTCAGCTCAACAACAATTGCAAGCGGACGAATACCAAGAGTTACAGCAGGGAGTATGAGATTTTTCAAACTTAAATATTCTCCGTTGCCAAAATCATCCACACTGTATAAACTTCCAAACATATTAAGTCCTGTGATATTTCCAAGCAAATAAGCAAATATCCATGCCATAAGGATTGCGGCAAAAAATGAAGGAAGCGACATTCCGAAAACAGAAAACACAAGTGAAATTTTATCAAAAAAACTATTCTTTTTAACTGCGCATAAAATACCTATAATAATTCCAAGAATTAAAGCAAAACCAATAGCTGTAATGGCAAGAATAAAAGTGTTTGGAAATGCTTCAATTAATATTTCTCCAACCTTTCTTTTACTTTGATATGATCTGCGTAAATAAGGCGTTTTCAAAATCACTTCAACATGAGTTGAAACTTTAAAAAGTTTTGTATAAGAGCTGTACTTAGTGGAATCAAGGTACCAGTAGCTTTTAGGATTGTCAACGTTGTGGATTGAAACTGGAGAAAGGTCGTTCAGATAATTAAAATATTGCAGCATCAAGGGTTTATTTCTTCCCAGATCCCTGTTGATAGCTTCTACCGATGTAATGTCAGCCCGCTGACCTAACATCATCCTGGCTGGATCGCCCGGAAGAACATTAAACAAAAGAAAAACGACTGTTATAACTCCAAACATTACAAGGAATCCGTAGAACAGTCGTTTTGAAATGAATTGGTACAATATTTAAAATTTAAGTAAAATGTAGAATTATTTTTATCAGTCCACAGCATCAGTATGCAGTTTGCAATTGCAATGAGGACTGTTGACTGAGAACTGAAGATTTATTTTAAATACTTTTCTTTTACTTTGGAATATTCGGGAATATCCCGCCAATGCCATTTTGCAAGTACTTCTCCATTTTTAAGCAATAATAATCCGGGGTTTGAACGTATCATTGTTTTCAAAGCTGTTTCATCAACATTATAAAAAGGATACATTGCCTGAACATCGTGCCTGAAAGCATCAACAAATTCAGGGATACTGCCAGTTAAGCCAACAAATGAAATGCTGTCTTTGTCACATCCTTCAACAAACTTATTAATACCGGTATATGCATCTTTATGCGTTTGATTAAGATCGTAAGCAACAAGAATAAACTGGTAACCGGTATTTGCTACAATTTTATCTGTAAGAATGTTTCCCTCAAAGTCGCTTATTACGAAGTCATGAATAGGAGCTTCTTTATAAGGTTGTGTGATTTTTTTCTTCTGTTCAATAAATTCAATGCTTGCCATTTTAGCGCTATCCTGCCATGGAAGGGTTTTTGCAGTATATTCATATGACTGACCGGTTTTTTTATCCTTGTAAATAAGAAAAACTTCTGACTTTTCAGGTGTTGGAATTACCTGTTCCGAAATTTTATTTCCAGTTTTCCATGGAAGAAAATCAATAATTGGTAAATGCCTTAATGAATATATTGATGTAAAAATTATGATACCAATGCTAAATATTATAATGCATAACTCATTCTTCCATGAAAATACAGGTTTCGAAAATTTGTTAGTAAGCAATAGAACTAATGCAAAGATAATAAGCAAAATATTTTTATAAAAAGTTTCCCAGTTTGTTAATTTTAAAGCATCGCCAAAACACCCGCAATCAGAAACAGGATTATTAATAGCTGAAAGGAGCGTAAGTCCTGTAAAGAAGAACATCATAATAAATGCCAACCAAGAAGATAATTTTGGTTTAACACCAAAAACCAACATCACTCCTATCGTAAATTCCACAGTACAAAGAATAACAGCAAGCGTCAATGCAAGTGAATGGAGCCATTCCATATTATACACTTCAAAGTATTCCTGAAATTTATAAGTTGATCCAAGAGGATCAACTCCTTTCACGAAACCAGAGAACATGAATACTAATCCAACGATTGTTCTGCAAATAATTCTTAGAGTTTTCATATATTTTTAATTAAAAATTAATAGATCGTTTTCCGTCTTCAGTCCATAATTTGCAAATTGTGGGCTTTACAAAAAATTCTATTTGCCTTCTGAATCTATCTTAATCAGTGCAAAAACTGCATAATTAATCATATCATAATAATTAGCATCCACTCCTTCAGAAATAAATGTTTTTCCGTCGTTATCTTCAATTTGTTTTGTGCGCAGGAGTTTCATCAGAATTATGTCAGTAAGAGAACTTATCCGCATATCGCGCCAGGCTTCGCCGTAATCGTGGTTTTTATCTTCCATAAGCGATTTGGCTTTATAAATATATTTATCAAATAATAAAGACGCCTTTTTCAATTCAATATTATCAACATCATTACTCACGCCAAGTTCAAGCTGTATCAGGGCGATTACACAATAATTAACTATGCCGATATATTCCGAACGAATGCCTTCTTCCACCTTTTGAGTTCCCTTAGCTTCAATGCTTCTGATGCGCTGAGCCTTAATAAATATCTGATCGGTAAGGGAGGCAGGTCGTAGAACGCGCCAGGCACTGCCGTAATCTTTCATCTTCTTTACATAAATATCTCTGCAGATGTTTATAATAGAGTCAAATTGTTTAGATGTGTCAGTCATTTTAAAAATTAATAAATTAGCAAAATTAATACCGTACAAATTTAATACTGAACTATGAATTCAAAGCATAAAAATACATTTTTTTATTCACAGAAAACTATCAATTGCGGAGGAAAACTTATTTCGCTCGAAAGACCGTTTGTTATGGGCATAGTAAACCTCACCCCCGATTCTTTTTATGATGGGGGAAAATATAAAAATACATCTGATGTTTTGAAACATGTTTCGCAAATGCTGGCTGAGGGCGCCGATATAATTGATATTGGTGCTGTGTCCACAAAACCAGGAGCCAAAGAAATTGATACTAAAGAAGAAAACAAAAGACTTATTCCTGTTCTTAAACTCGTGAAAAAAGAATTTCCTGACGCAATCATTTCAGTTGATACTTATCGTTCTGAAATCGCAAAGATGGCTGCAGGTAATGGTGTTCATATTATTAATGATATTTCTGCAGGCAGTTTTGATAAGAAAATGTTTAAGACAATTTCAGAGTTACAGGTACCTTATATTATAATGCATATTCAGGGCACACCTGCCGATATGCAAAAAAAACCAACATATAATAATGTTCTAAAAGAAGTGATGTATTATTTTTCAGAAAAAATAGCTGCCCTCAATAATTTGGGAGTAAACGATATTATTATAGATCCCGGCTTTGGTTTCGGGAAAACAGTTGAACATAATTATGAATTGTTAAACAATCTTGAATATTTTTCATTCTTTGAATTGCCATTGATGGTAGGTGTTTCAAGAAAGTCTATGATTAATAAAGTGCTTGGGACAAAACCCGGCGATGCACTAAACGGCACTACAGTATTAAATACTATTGCCATTATGAAAGGTGCCAATATTTTGAGAGTGCATGATGTGAAAGAAGCTGTGGAAGTTGTTAAGATAGTAAGTAAAATGCTTTGATGCTGTTTTTATGGAAGAACTGATAACACCTTTATTTATGGTTTCCCGCGATAAATGGAGGAAATGGCTGGCAAAGAATTATGAAAAGTCGGAAGTTGTTTGGCTGGCGCTTAAAAAGAAAGACTCCGCAAAATCAGGAATATGCTACATTGATGCTGTTGAAGAAGCCATTTGCTACGGATGGATAGATGGGCAGGTAAAAAGTTTTGACAAAGACTTTTTTATTCAACGCTTTACTCCAAGAAAATCACGCAGCATTTGGTCAAAGATTAATAAAGACAGGGCTTTAAAACTTATTAAAGAAGGTAAAATGACAGAAGCAGGTTTGCAAAAGATTGAAGATGCTAAAAAAAACGGTCAATGGCAAAAAGCATATACTACACCAAAAAAAGTTGAAACTCCTGCTGACCTGATACAAGTTTTAATTAAAGTAAAAGGTGCGTGGGAAGCATTTAACAGTTTTGCTCCAAGTCATCGAAATATGTATGTGTTATGGGTGAATGATGCAAAGAAAGAAGACACAAGAAAAAGGCGCATGGAAAAGGTAGCAAAACGTTCACTGCAAAAGATGAAGCCGGGCATACTTTAATTTTATAAAAAAGATTTTAAGTTTAGATTGTTTTACCTATTTTTGATTTTTAAATAAATTCCATGCTATCATTATTTATTAACTGCTTTATTACAATCCGCTGGCTTGATGTGATTGATGTATTGCTGGTAGCTATATTACTTTACCAGCTATACAGAATAATAAAAGGCACAGGTACAATAAATATTTTTATAGGTATTATTGCTATTTACCTGATATGGGTACTGGTAAAAGCCTTTGAAATGGAGCTTTTGAGCGAAATTTTAGGTCAATTTATTTCTGTTGGAATGATCGCTCTTATAATTGTTTTTCAGCAGGAAATCCGGCAGTTTTTGCTTGTTCTCGGTTCGCCTAATTTCCTAAAAAAAGGATCTAAAAGTTTTTTGAATATAAAATGGCAGATGAACCAATTGGAAGGGCTTGACATTGAACCTATAGTTAGCGCTTGCGAAAGCATGGCAATGACAAATACCGGAGCTCTCATTGTAATTTCGCGAAAAAACGAATTAAAACCTTATATCGAGACCGGTGAACTAATAAACGCAAGCATTTCCAAACAACTTCTTGAAAATATTTTCTTTAAAAACAGCCCCCTGCACGATGGAGCAGTTATCATAAGCGGAAATCGCATAAGGGCTGCGCGTTGTGTATTGCCTGTGTCTGAAAAAACCGACTTCCCTCCTTTTGTTGGATTACGTCATAGAGCTGCTGCAGGCATTGCAGAAGAATCTGATGCCATAGCTATTGTAATATCAGAACAGCGTGGAGAAATTTCAATTGCCGAAAACGGAGTTCTTAAATTTAATATAAAATCACAAAAATTAAAAGATGTTCTTATTAAAGAATTTCAGGCACAATAATTCCTTCAAACATCTTTCCTATTGAATTTTATTAATAATTTGTAAAATATTCAGGTAAGTTTACTACGCATTATTTTTTTAATGAAAGGCTATCCTTTTTTTGCTTTGCTTCAAATTCTTTTATAAGCTGTTCAGGCGTTTTGCCAAGATTATCAAGGCAAGCTTGAGCATCGTCAGCAAATTCGTTTGAAGGATATTTGTTTAGAAAAGCCTTGTATGCTTCCCTTGCTTTATTTATATTTTTTAGTTTATCATCATAAACAAAAGCTTTCATGAACATACAATCAGCGACTTTATTAAAACCGGAATAATCTTTTATTATCTGATCGAATAATTCAACGGAGAGTTGCGCTTTCCCTATATTCATTGAAATATTTGCAGCTTTGAAAAGGTAATTTGCACAAGCAGAATCCTTAGAATAATTTTTTACAAAATTAATATACGCATCAACCAGTTCCTTTGCTTTATTATAATCAATCGAAACAGTATTACTGCTGAGTGTTGCTTTTTCAAGATCCTTGATTTTTGAAATTTCTTTTTCTTTGTTGTTTGAACAAGAAATAATAAGCGCTGAAAATAGCGTAAAAATGATAATTTTTTTCATTATTATTTTTTTAAAATTTTTATTATTTTTT
>CAINEZ010000627.1 GCA_903847905.1 uncultured Bacteroidota bacterium | reverse complement strand
TGGGGAGGTAATGCCAGCGCTGCAACTCACAAGACTTACGGATGGTTTGAAAATACTGTAGAAACCGGGATAATAAATCCTTTAACTTCGCCTGAATGGCTTGATCATTTTGCTGTTTCAACTATTTCCTCGCCGCAGACAACATGTACGGCTATCACGGGTATTACAATCACAGCGAAGGATGCAAGCAACAACACTGTAACGAATTTCGACGGCACGGTAACCTATGGCGGCACGGCAGGCATCACAGGAACTTCCGCGGCATTCACAGCAGGTGTGTTGACAGGTGTTAGTGTAACACCGACTGTGGCCGGCAACAGCAAAACATTCACCGTTTCAAATTCCGGCAAGACGGGCTCTGCCACTTTCGATGTAACTGCAATGACACCCCCGGGAGCAATAACAAGCAACACTCCTCAATGTGAAGGGACAGGTATAACATTTTCACAAGGCAGTTGCCCTGGCGGCACCACTTGTTATTGGGTAAGTTCAGCAACAGGCACAGAAACCAACAACTCTGCAGCTACATATACCACAGCAACCACAGCTGGCACATACACTGTATGGGTCAGGGCAAACAATGGAGGATGCTGGAGTACGCCTGTTACGGCGAGCGGGACAATAAATCCTTTGCCTGTGGCGTCTATTAAATCAACTGCTTTAACAACAAACTGCGCAGGTAGTTATCAGGCAACTCTTACTTCAAGCGCAGCAAATACTTACCTTTGGAGTACTAGTGCAACTACTCAATCAATTAATGTTTCTACAATGGGAAACTACACAGTAACGGTAGCGGATATTAATGGATGCAGCGCTACATCAGAGCCGATAATTGTTTTAAGATAGGAGATAATAACATTAAATCATAAAAAGAAAAAAATATGAAAAAAATAGGTAGTATGAAAAAAATTATTTTAATTACAGCAATAGTGATATTTTTTTGTAATTCACTATTTAGCCAGTGGGCGCCAGTAGGGGCAAAATGGACATATACTGAAACCTTTTATATGTCAACGGCTATTGATACTTTTACGATCCGGTCAATTGGAGATACGGCCATTCAGTCGCACCAATGCAAAATATTAAAGAAAAGTGCTGGAATTTGCGATTGTAGACCTATAAGAGAATATATATATGAAGACAGTGGCAAGGTATTTTTTTATGATAATTCCCGGAATTCATTTCAAATGCTTTATAATTTTAATGCAAATATTGGGGATTCAACTGTAATTTATCCGGCTGATTATCCTTCAAACGATTATATTGCAACAATAATAGATTCAATTTCTACAATTAACATTAATTCTCATGTATTAAAAAAATTATTTGTTCATCATTCGTTCTCATCTTATTTTTGGGTTCCTATAGGTAATGAAATAATTGAAAATATCGGGGACACTTATTATATGTTCCCATGGGTTTATGGAGGTTGTGATGCATCATGGGCAGGTCCTTTAAGATGTTATGAGGATATCGTTATTGGTGCTTATAATTTCGGTACGGCACAAAGTTGTGATTATACAACTGTAGGAATTAATGAATTTGATAACGATTTTAAAATCTATGTTTTTCCTAATCCTGCTTCAAACCAAATAAATATTAAAACGAATTTTAAAAAAAGATATTATTACAATATCTATAACTTATTTGGACAATTGGAACAGGCAGGTATTTTGCAATCAGATTATACAACAATCTCCACTTCCGACTTTAGCAATGGTGTTTATAATATTGTTATAAGCACAGAGAACAAAGACATAATGAAACATTTTATTATTGAACATTAGAAAACTATTATATCTATTAAATGTGTTTTGCAAATTTTTAAGATTGGAAATATAAATTATCACTATTATCCGACTAAATTACAAAATTAAACAAACCCCCGTTAAATCCTCAGTAAAATCAATGTATCTATCTCAATTTTATTTTAGCACCCCTATTGTTTTTTATCAAAATATACAAAGCTGACCTGCTGGCGGC
>CAINEZ010000626.1 GCA_903847905.1 uncultured Bacteroidota bacterium | reverse complement strand
GAAATATTACAGGTTTTAGGAATATCTCTGCTTGACAAAACTCCTGTAAAAGAGCTGTTTATAAAAATAGATTACAAAGATGTCAAAGAACTATATAATAACCAGCTGTCAATCAACTTGTTTTAAGTGGACAGCAATGATATAATATACGTTATAACTTAATAGAATTTTCAGATAATGCTGCTTTAGGAATAAATGCAGCGCCAGCCATTGGGGTTGCATTTGGCACAGGTTCTGACTCTCAAAATTCGGGTGAAATAAGTAATGTTGGTCTTGGGTCAATTAATATCCCTCTGATATTAACTTATGATATTGGCGCGGGTTCTACCTATAAATCTACTTCAAATTTAGGTGGTGTTTTTGGATTAGGTATAGATTTTAATAAAGTACCTTTATTAATTGCAGATAAGAATGCAAATATTAAAACAGCATGGGTTGAGCCTGCTATAAAGATAGGAATACGGTACTGGAATAAAAACAATAAATTACGCGAAATTGCACTTAAATATGGATTTGGATTAAGCTCAAAAGATTTTAGAAAGTATGATGAACCTCTTACAAAGTCAAGACCATATACTTTTGGATTGTCATGGAGTATATTTTTAAATTATTAATTTAAAAATCAGCTTTATGTCCAAAAAACATTTAATAAAATTTCTTTTTCGTTTTTGTTTAAGTATTATTTTTATTAAACCTTGTATTTCTTTTTCTCAAAATTTTATTGTAAAAGATGAGGATGCAAAACTCGCAGAAAGTTATAAAAAATTATATCCTGATGAAACTACAGTATGCCTTAATTCCAAAGAAGAATATGACTTTTTAATAAATAGCGATGATAGTAAAAAAGTTTCTTCTTTAATAAATATTTCAGATGAATTTATAGCATTAAAAGATAATATTTCTTTTGATAAAGCAGATTTTTACAATGATGAGATTGAAATTATTCATCCCAGAGCTTTCGATAAAAATGGAAGACCAATTTCAATTCAAACTTTATACAAGGATTATGAATCAAATGGGATATTTTTTTCAGATGAAAAGGTCTGTTACTTTAGCATTCCTGTTAAAACTCGTGGAGAAAAATTTTCCTATGGATATAAAAAAAAGATCAAAGATGTTAAGTATCTTACCGGTGTTTTTTTTGCAAGCAGTTACCCCATTACCCAGAAGATAGTTTCCTTTAAAATTCCAAAATGGCTAACTGTTGAAATTAAAGAGTTCAATTTTGAAGGATTCAATATTACAAAAGATTCATCAATAGATGGAAATTTAAAAACAATTATTTACACTATTAAGGATTTACCAGCTTTAAAAAACGAAAAAAATTCACCTGAAATTGCAAAGTATTCGCCTCATGTAATAGTGTTGTGTAAAAATTATATGAAAGATAATGTTAAACACAAACTCATCGAAACAGTTGATGATCTTTATAGCTGGTATTACAGTTTGGTTTCATCAGTTAATAACGATAGAGACACATTAAAACCTATCGTTCAAAAGTTGATAGCTGATAAAAAAACGGATATTGAAAAAACAGAATCAATATTTTACTGGATACAAGAGAATATCCGATACATAGCTTTTGAAAATGGCATAATGGGTTTTAAGCCACAAGCAGCGCAGATTGTTTATAACAAAAGATACGGCGATTGCAAAGGCATGGCAAATCTTACTAAGGAAATGCTTTGCGCTGCCGGTTATGACGCACGTTTAACCTGGCTTGGAACAAATGATCTTCCTTACGATTATTCAACACCTTCGTTAGCGGTTGATAATCACATGATTTGTACACTTTTTTTAAATGATAAACGATATTTTCTTGACGCAACAGAAGGATATATCAGTTTTAATGATTACGCTAACCGTATTCAAAACCGGCAAGTTCTTATTCAGGATGGGTTGAAATACATTATTGACACCATCCCCCAGTTTTCTAAAGAAAGAAATAAAATCGAAAAAAGAAGTATTTGTATTTTAAATAACGATAAAATTACCGGAAGTGTAGTGAAAATTTTTAATGGAGAGGAAAAAACAAATATTCTTAGAAGTTATGCAACTATTGAAACTGACAAAAAAGAAGAAAGCCTGAAGAATTTTTTATCTAACAATAATAAAAACATTCTGATTTCAACTGTTGAACCAACTGATTTTAAAGAAAGAGAGAAACCGTTGGAAATCAAATATAATTTTGAACTTAGCAATCAGTTAACTGAAAGCGGTAAAGAAATTTACATTAATATTGAAACGGATAAAGATTTTTCAAAATATGAATTTGATTCTACCCGTGTAAATGATTATGAATTTTATTGTAAAAAATATTTTGTTTCTACTACGGAATTTACAATTCCATCCGGCTATAAAACAGATTATATTCCTTCGGCAGTAAATTTAAAATATGATGACTTCTCATTTAATCTGGAATATACACAGCAGGGAAATAAAATCTTTTATAAAAAAGAAATAAGTATTGATAATGCTATTGTAAAAAAATCGGAATTTAAAACATGGAATAAATGTATCAAAGAAATTAATAAATTTTATAATGACCAAATTGTACTAATTAAACAATAATTATATTATGAAAAAAATAGCAATAACTTTTTTTATATTTTGTATCAGCGCTTCTTTTTCGCTTATTTCAGCCCAGAATACAAAACCTTCTGAATTAAGAGTTAAAAAGCAGCAACAGCAAAATGAAGCCAAATCCAAAGCATTAATTTTCGGAGAAGCCGATCCTGATTTTGATGTTGATTCAGTTCCGGCAAAATGGAAAAATGAGTCAGCAGTTATTTTATGCCAAAGGATGGATTATTCTTATATTAGAAATAATAAAACCTTGTCCATTGACGAAATTGTAAGAAGAAAAATTAAATTGCTTGATAAAGCTGCTATTGAAGCTTTTTCTGAATTTTATTATTTAAGTTTCGGTAAAGGAACTGCCGTTGGAATACAAATTATAAAACCAAACGGAGATGTTGTTAACGTGAGTACAAATGACGTTGTAGAAGTGGATTCTGATATTCCATACATTTTCCAATCATATTATATAAAATTTTTAAAATATAAAAAAATTGCAATACCCAATTTAGAAATAGGAGACATCATTGATTATTTTTATAAAACAAACAGTGATGATAACGATGCCATTCCATTCATTTTCACATTATCTTCAACTTATCCAATAGTATCTCAAAAATTTAATTTTAAAGTTGACAGGGGCTTTTTTATAAACCTAAACTCATATAATGGGGCTCCCGAAATTGTTGAAGGTGAAGCTGGAAAAGATTCACGAGGTATTGTTAGAGGAAATATTAAAACATACCAATTGGTAGACTCCGACAGAGAAAAACTTGACAATAATTTATTCGAATATAGATTTCGGCAATATCCGTTTGTGAAATTTCAGGTTACATATAAAATGAACACTACTGCAAATTCTGACGAATTCATAGGTGAAACAGGAAAGAATAAAAGCAGTGTTTCTTCAGAGGAAATCCAAAAGAATATTTCACAAATTATAAAAAATCTTAGTACTTATACTATTACTTATTCTAATGAAATTATTTCTTACTTGAAAAAAAATTACAACGCTGAAACAGATCCTGAAAAAATTGCTAATGCTGCTTATTATTATTTCAGATATAAATTTCTTCATGATTATTACAATCCACAACCAGCTGTTACCAATTCTAATTTTTTTAAATATAATGAAGTAAAAACAAAAGAAAAAGAAAAAATAGAAAATATACCTGAAGTTACTATTAATAATTATCAGTTTTGCGCAATTTTACTGGATGTATTTAAAAAGAAAAAGATTGAGGCTGAAGTTTTAGCAGTGGTTCCAAGATCAATAGGGACAATTAAAGATTTATTACTTGCAAGGGAATTGAATCTTGGACTAAGAGTAAATAAAGATTTTTACCTTTTACCTTTTAATAACTTTTCAATTCCACAAAGCCTTGATGAAAATATAGAGGGAAGCGAGGCTGTAATTTTTACTGTCGATAAGAATCCCAAAGACGTAAATTATGAAAATATAAATTTGCCTATCACAACCTGTCAGCAAAATAAATATTACTCTGATTTAGCTGTTACCATAAACGAGGATTTTGAACAAGTAAAAATCAGCAGAAAGAACAATATTGAAGGATATTTTAAAAACGACTATTCCCAGATGCTTTTGATTGGAAAGGACTATATGAAAGAAGATGAAAAAAAATATAATCCTAATTATAAAGATGAAAATAAAGCAACAGGAAATATAGCAAAAATTGCTGAGGAAAAAAGAAAAAGAGAGGCTGATAAGGAAGAACTGATAAAAAACAGAAAAGATATGATGAAAAAATATACAGAGAAAGAATTCGACTTAGTTTCTTATGACAGTCTCAAAATTATTGAAGATGGAAGATATAATAAAACCCCTAATTTATCATTTAATGAAGTATTTGTTGTAAAAAATATGATAAATAAAGCAGGTAAAAATTACATATTAAATGTTGGAAGCCTTATTGGTAAACAAATAGAATTAAACGAAAAAGAATTCAAAAGGAATTCCGATGTTTATATCAATTTTGCAAAATCTTTGGTCAATAATATTACAATTACATTACCCGCAGGGTTTACTGTTGAAAATATTAATGATTTAAATGTTAACATCGACAACGAATCAGGAAATTTTATCAGTACAGCAAATTTAACAGGAAATATGTTAACTATTAAAACTACAAAAAGCTATAAAAATAATTTTGAAAAAAAGGAGAGTTGGCAAAATATGGTTAATTTTTTGGAAGCCGCATATAAATTTTCACAGAAAAAAATTATATTAAAAAAAGTTTAATCATTTTAGTATTTGCATTGCTCAGCATGAGTACTAATGGTTTCTCAACTTATAGTAAAACCGGTATACACATGTTATAACAAATATATGTCACTAATATTTGCTATATTGTATCAGTTCCTTTTATTAATATATTTTTTTCACTAAAAAATGTCGAATAACCGATAACATCCTATACCAATAAAAAAGTAACTATTTTCTTTTACTACTGTACACTTTTATTAAAATCCAGTAAACACGGGCATTTTGGAACGTGTTTAATTTGATAAATCAAGTACCTTATAAACTTGCTTAATCCATTTAGTACTCCATCTAATACTTCTAATCCTTTTCTAAAGATT
>CAINEZ010000625.1 GCA_903847905.1 uncultured Bacteroidota bacterium | reverse complement strand
TATGAAAAAAACATTTACAATTATTTTATTAACCATGCTTCTTGGCATTACGGTTAAAGCTCAATGGGTATCAACCTATGGGCTGGTTTCAGGCAAAACAATAGAATGCATGGCCTCGAATGGAACAAATATTTTTGCAGGCACAAATAATTCAGGGATATATTTATCAACTGATAATGGTGCTTCATGGAATGCAGTGAATAGCGGACTTACCAGCCTAGAAATATTCTCAATTTACATTGATGGCACAAATATTTTTGCTTGCACATATGATGGCATATTTTTATCGACCAACAATGGAGGAACATGGACTCCTAAAAATAGTGGAATATCACAACCAGAAGCTAATTCTGTTACAAAACTAGGTACTAATCTTTTTCTAGCAACTAGTTACGATTATATTTGTAAATCTACAAATAACGCTAGTACCTGGACAAGTATTACTAATGGTTTGCCTGTTTATCCTTTAGTTAATATAATAACAGTCGGAACAACTCTTTATGTGGGAATTTATATGAGCAGTGATGCAGTATATAAATCTACGGATAATGGGGCAACCTGGAGTCCTGCTTCATCCGGATTAATTTTGCCTGATGTTCCGAAACTTGTTTCAAGCGGCACGAATGTGTATGCCGGAGCTGTGGGAGCAGGTGCTTATATGACTACCGACAATGGTTCAAATTGGTTTCCAATAAATAGCGGTGTAGCTTGCGGGAGTGTTTATTCAATGCTGGTTTATAACTCTAACATTTATGTTGGCGGTGCTACCGGATGCCTAAGTATGACCAATGTTAGCCCCAATGTTTGGAGTTCTGTAAATACCGGATTGCCCAGCTCCAATATTTCAGCTTTAGTTGTATGTGGCTCTTATATGTTTGCAGGAACTGAAGGTAGCGGAGTTTATAAACGTCCTCTCTCCGAGCTTGCAGGTATTGAAGAAACCAACCAAAACAATATGAATATCTATCCAAGTGTCGCTTCCAATTTCATTAATATTGAATTAAGCGAATCAACAAGTTTGGAAGGCAGTACAATTGGAATTTATGATATGCAAGGACGGTTTATTTTGCAGCAACCCATTCAACAACAAAAAACCGAAATGGATATTAGTACATTTACGAATGGATTATATGTTGTGCGGCTTACTACACCGGAAGGAATTGCTGTAAGGAAATTTATAAAAGAATAGCGTTTCTTAGAATTTTTAAAATCAAAAAAGGCTTTGCCCCTTTCGGCAGCCACTGCCTCCGTCGGAAATATCAAAAAAGGTTGTGCAATTTATTAAGATTTTCTATACTGCACTACAAAAAAGAAAAGGCTTGCTGCATATCGAGGCAAGCCTTTTCAATAAAACTCAGTTGCAATATCTTCCAAAATCAATATTACTGTTGATACTAAATGATTTTTAGGTGCTAAGGTAATTTTATCGTGAGTAAAAAAAAATAGCAATCACTGAGCTTGCTTAGAGAAGGGTCAAAATGTGGTTCACAATACTTGAATGCTATTTTACTGGAATCAAAATAAATATAACAAGGGTGGGCACCAAATTTATGGAACATCGTGATCATTGCATTTGCAACATAGCCTCTTTAAGAAAAATAAATTTGTTTTCGTGAGAGTAGAATTCAATTTTGCATGTCAAAAGTGAAGATATTTCTTACTTGAATGTTATACCACAGAGCATCTTTGAAAATCAAAAGTGGACTCTACATGTCACTGTTATAATATTAATCCGGGCGTAGAATGCCATTGCATATTCATTGTATATTTGTCAACATAAAATATGCGATCGCGAAAGGTTGAAAAAATAAAAAAAGAATCCATTAATATAAGCTTACGATATTTAGAGTATCATAATCATTAACTTACAAATATTTTGTCAAATTCGGAGGACTTCCTAGGCTGAAAGGAATGTGCTGTTACAGATGTAGCATAAATCATGAATTCATAAGATATATGTCATATATATATCGTAAATATAAAAATGTAATAAAAATATTTTTCTCTGAAAGCCTTGATAATAGGGGCTTTCAAAAAATAAATTTTAAAAGTGAAAAAAAATAGTAGGACTTTCGAATTTATGTGATAATTTTGCCGCGTTTGTGTACAGAAATATGTGTACGGACTATTTGCTTAATAGATTTTGACTAATCATTAAGATTTTAAATATATGGACAAAAAAATCAGTTTTGGAATTTTCTCAATGAATCGCACGGCACAGAGCGCGATGATTTATTTATCGGAATTTAAGACAAAAACTGGTCTGGCTGGCGGGTTTGTTCGGTTTGGAGGAAATAAAGTGGTGGCAGAAACAGATACGTTGGAATATTTTTCGAAATCAAGCAATAATAATAAGATCCATGCGTAAATAAAGAATGATTAATAATCCGGATTTTTCCGGAACTAAATAAAAAAGTATAGTAAAAATTAAAAGTAAAATTTTATGGAAACGAAGAAAATTTTAATTGTAGATGACGATATTGATGTGATCGCCATTATTGAAACCCTTCTGAAAAAAGAAGGCTACACTGTTATTTCAGCAAACGACAAAGTAGAAGGCATGAAAAAGATAAAGGAAGAGAAACCAGATCTTGCTATTCTAGATGTTATGATGACCACTC
>CAINEZ010000624.1 GCA_903847905.1 uncultured Bacteroidota bacterium | reverse complement strand
TGCTACGTCTATTAAGGGGTTTCTGTTAAAAATAAAATTATTTATATGGTGTTTCGCTTTTCATAAAGCACTTACTTTATAGGTAGCAACTTAAATTAATTATAATAATTTTCAATATTCAACAAACAATGTTCAACAAACAATTTTCAATGTTCAAGGAGTTTTAAATATTTTCTTTTTTAGCAATTATTAAGTCGGTTAAAAATGGTTTATTACCAATACTTTTAAAGAAATATTTTTCACGCAAAGTCCGCAAAGATAATTCCGCAAAGCACGCAGAGTATTACATAACAACTGTTTTTTGCTTTGTGTTCTTTGTGTCATCTTTGTGTCCTTTGTGGTTAAATCAAATAGATAACCCCACTGAGTTGTCATACTTTTTTGGCAGTAATATTCCTTTTAATAAAACCCAATTATTTTATCAGCGACAATCCTTGTGTTGCAGAAGCATCAGCTGGTGATATAAGAAGTACTTTAGTAAATAATATTTTTGCTTCTTTTAGTTTGCCCATTTGAAAATTTGTCCATGCGTATAATAGTGTTATATCATAATCAAACGGGTACATGTTCACTACTTTTTCAAGGTATGTGTATGCCGTCTGATAGTCTTTGTTATTATAAAAAATCAATCCAAGATTATAATTTGCATAGGAGTTTTGAGGATCAATTTTAAGAATAGCTTCGTACGCAGCCTTTACAAGATCTGAATTGCCAAGCGCTTTTTCAGGTAAAATATAACCAAGCCTTGCTTCAATAGAATATGGCATAAGAACTATGGCTTTTGCATAATATTGAGCAGACGTGGTGTAAGAGCCGTTTTCGTAATAAAGCCAGCCAAGGCGGATATTAGTTTCATACGAATTTTCATTGTACACCGAAAGAATCTCGGTTATAGCTGTTGAATATTCTTTGTTTTTTTCGTAAGTATAACTATTGGCAAATGCATCTTTCATTTTTGAAATATCCTGAGTATATGCAGATGCAGACCAAAGCACAATAAAAAAACAAATAAAACCCATTTTTATTTTTACAGTTTCCATTTTATTCCTCCTATAATTAAATGATTCTGATATTTTACATTTTGAGTTATATAATTTTCAGTATTTGTATAAGTAATATAACTGCTTTCTTTTTCCTGGTATTGATATCGTAAAGAAATATCAAAATGTTTAAAAACAAATATAGAAGACACGCCACAGCGAAAAGTAATTTTGTCTGGATTATTGTTGACAATAAATCCATTTTTTTCGCTATAGTTACTCATTTCCCCATAAGTACCAAATCCCTCCAGCCATATTTTCGGGAAAATCTTTATCCCCAAAGAAACATCCGAAATCAATTTTATTTTATCATTGTTTTGTTGAAAAGCCGTTATGGCTAAACCTTCATAAAGGCTCAGATTCCCGTTAGTTAACCATATTAAAGAAATACCTGCTTCTTTTTGATAATAGTTATTCAGATTTGAATAAGAACCATATAACGAAGCAGTATATTTATCAAACACTTTGCTTAGGGTCATCCCAACAACATAATTATAAAATGAAGTATCCTTTTTTATATATTTATATTTATCAGAATTCAAGTGAAAATTGGCGGATGAAGCATAAACAGTATCGTAATATTGAGTCGAATTATAATAGTATTGAGAATGCCTTTGGGTTGTATCGGTAGTAATAAAAGAATTTTTACTGTAATTAACCAACATTGGCGTAAAGCCGATATGCAGAAGATGGAAGAACGGAGTCAGAGAAAAGCCTTTTAAAACCTGGATATTGCAATTAATGTAATATTCTTCCTGTTTAAGTGTGTACTTATATTTTGAAGTAGTGTCTCTTTGTTTGATAAGCTGGTAATGCCTGTAAATAGTGTCATAATAAGTATGCCCATACATAGGATAAGTAGTATCAGAAATAGCAATTCCTCTGCCTCCCGGTACAAAAGAAGTTTCCTGAATAATTTTTTGTTTTTCATCTCTTATAAAACTTAGACCGTAATAAATAGAAATTCTTTTCCCGATGTTATTTTTAAAACCAAGGTGAGAATAGTAAATATTGTTTGTCAAATCTCCTTCGCCATAAATTTTATTACTTCCTTCAAAATTCGTATTTCCATTTTTCTTAAAATTATTACTAATTGAAGCGCCTGTTTCAAAGGAAATACTTTTAATAAATTCGTTTTTTTTAATATTCAAATCTTTTTGGGTTTGTTCCTCAAATTCTTTTGAAATAAGACGCGCATCCTCTTCCCTGCCAGATAAAATATAACATAAATATAAAAATTCCTGTGTGCCTATATCAGAAGAATTAAATATTAGTGCGTGTTCGAATTCATTAATTGCATTTGTATAAATTTCTTTGTAAAACCAAGCAATTCCCAAACGTTTACGCAGAAAAAAATAATCAATATTATTTTCTAATGCGATTTTCCCAATGTAAATTACAGAATCCCATTTCCCCGAGTTACAATATTCAGTGGTCTTTGCTTCTACTGTAGCAAAATCAATCTTTCCTTCCGAATAAGCATTAAAGGAATAGAATGTAATAGCACATACAAAAAGAATTACTCTGTACATATTGCCTCAATTGTTCGTTCCTTGTTGTGATGTGTAATTTTATGAATGGTATCATTGCTTAGCTCAAGTTCAAAATCCATGCTTTTGCGAACCATATTCCCTATTTTCATTTCCGCTTTGCTCTTCAGTATTATTGTTTTTGATGTCATCGGATCGTCAATATTATCATAATGCAAAGTGTAGTCTGCGTTAATGAACATGAAAAACGGCGCTACGAAATCCTGAAAGAAAAGTAAAAATTTATTATTCAGGAGATACACAGGATACTGGTCTTTCACTATAAGGTCTTTATAGAATCCTGTCATCACTTTGTAGGATGCCATAAAGAAATAAAACAGAAGCGAATCTTTATCCCCTTCAAAATGCTTGAAGTAATGGATGTTTCCATCGTTTGCAAAATAAGCTTTTGATTTCGTATTCTTGCAGAAAATATATGAATTATTATAATAATCTACTTCCACTTCCCATTCTACAATTTCCTCTTCTTCTTTTTCACTATCTTTTACATTAAATTGAAATTTCCTTCCGGGGTTGAGTTTATAGGCTTCTGTCATTAAAATATTTTTCTCAATATTTGAGATAATATCATTTTCTTTTGGTTTTTCAAACTGCCGGAATTCATATCTGTCTTCATTACAAAGAATGAAATAACTAATTGGAAAATCAATAGTCTTTGCATCAATAAAAGGATTTGCCTGCAACTGAAAATGCACATGCGGTTCCGGCGATCGCCCTGAATTACCACAGGATGCAATAATATCCCCTCTTTTAACAGTGTCCCCTTTTTTATATTTTACAGAATCTTTTTTCAGGTGACAAATCTTGGAATACAGATAGGGTGCATGCTTGATGATTATAGTATTTCCCCAGTTATCATTAACATTCACTTCGCCGATCTCGTTATCATCCACGTTATTTATCACATATTCAACCTCGCCATCAGCAGGAGCAAGAACAGGTTTTTCAAAACAATAAAAATCTTTTTTCTGTAAACCAAAACCCGAATATGTTTTACCGTCAGAATTTTTTATTACAAAATCCCATGCGTGTTCCCATTCGCCTTTATGAGTCTGTTTTCCGCCGTGTCCCTGCGAAACAGTCCAGGTACCCCAAAAAGGAAGTGAAACAGGGAAATAAAAAGAATTCCTGAAACGTTTTTTGTTGTTCTGCTGCGAGTATAAATTCCTCTCTGGTGAATATTGTTGAAATGCAACTTCCTCAATTCTCAAGGTAGGCCGTACCCTAAATTTAAGTACATACAGGAAAAGCAGAACGATTACATTAAACGGCAAAGAATAAATTGACAACTGAAATGTCCAGAACACCATTATAGAACCACTGGTAACAATAGCAATTAATGGTGTAAGGATTACAACCCAGAAATAAGATGATCGTGAGGGAACAATAAAGAAACCGCCAATAGCAATGGCTGTGAGTATAAAATTAAACCCTATATAATTATAACTAAGTTCATTGATATTGCCGCCGATAAATTTGTAAAAAAAGAAAGCCGTATAAAAACCAATAAGCGAAAGGGAAAATGAAATTCTTGAATAGATCAATATTCCCAACGCTATCAACATTCCGCCCAAAACGCTGTACTGAAAGAAAATTGCCCCAAGCGATTTGAAATAGATATTAAGAGATTCAGGAATACCAAGGTTGTTCAATAAATGATATTGATTTACTAGCTCTGTTCCGCCTGCAGAATAAATTTCATTCAATACATAAATACCGTTCTGGCTAACCACAAGCGATGTATAATGTCGTGTAGCTATAAAAATAAGCCAGATAGCAAAAAGAAAAGGAACACTCAGGTAAGGTAATGCATATTTCCCTATGATTCCTTCCATTGCAATAGTTATAAAAAATGTCAGTATGGAAGAAAATACCAGTAACATAAAAAATGCTGATCCGGGATCAAAGGTTACGCCAAGTCCCAGACCAACAAGCAAACTATTGAATCCATAGTAACCACGGCTTATCGTAAATTCATTATATCCCATAAGATACGCCAGCAGGTTTGAAACAACTACTGCTATCAATCCGCTTAACCCTGCCTGGGGGTTTATAAAGGTTACACCAAGAAGAAGCAATGCGAACAGCTTGTTATCAGAAAAATATACGGCAGAGTAACTGTTTAAAGTACTCCTGTAAAAGAGCAGAATATAGTTTTTTATTTTTTCTATCAGGTTCAAGAGTTTTTATTTTTTAACAAATATGCTTTAGTTGAATAATTATTTAATGTTTTGAAAATTTAAAATTTATTTATTGATGTCAGGCTGAGTAATGTCAGGCTGAGTTTATCGAAGCCTAATCAAAGTATTACAGGGTGTTTCTGTCTTACCTTTATATTTTACATCCATTTATTATTTTCGAGAAACATTAATTTACAACTCAAATTTCTTTAAATGTTCCGGCATTTTTTCAAATCTCACAATACTGTCGTTTGTTTCATTATCCCTTATAATATGAGGTGTTCCGTTTACATCTATCATAACAACTTTAGGTCGCAGAGTAATGAATTGCATCCATTGTGTCATGTTGTAAGCTCCCACATAATGCAATACTACCTGGTCGCCTTTATTTAATAATGGCAGGTTAACGTTTTCACGGATAACATCAATGTTCATACATAACGGACCATATACAATTGTATCTTCGGTGTAATGTGTAAATTCTTGCGCAGGTGTTAATTTATGCTCATACCAGAACGAAGTGAACATAATATTTACTCCTATATCTATTATTGTTGCACGCTTTCCGTTCGACAATCGTTTGTTTGCAATAACAGAACCCAGCAGAAAACCTGATTCATCAATCAATGCACGTCCGGTTTCTAAAATTAGTACAGGTAAATTATGTGGGTCGAGTTCCGAATTAATGAGAGAAGAAGTAATAGCTTCAGCAAAATCGTTGAAGGAAGGGCTTATATCTGCGCCCGGCAGGAATGAGCCTTTCAGGGTATTTTTCGACGCAAATCCTCCGCCAAGATCTAAATATTTAATATGATAGTCATATTTCTTTTTAATGTTTATTGCAAGGTCTGCAAGCTTAAATGCCGCTATTGAGTATGCGTTGGCGCTTAACATAAATGTACCGATGTGACAGTGTAAACCCACTAATTCAAGATTATCCGACAACATAATTTTATTAATGGCATCCCATGCCTGTCCGTTTTCGTAATTAAATCCAAAGCGATCCCACATAGGATAAATGCCGGTATCCATGTTCACACGTATTGCAACTTTTGGCTTTTTATTAAGTTCTTTTGCAATATTTATTACAGAATACATTTCTTCCAGGTGATCTATATGAATAAAAGAATCATTGGTAATGGCTTTTTTTAAATCAATATCAGTTTTATCAGGACCATTAAAAATAATTTTATTTCCGGGAACATTATTGTCTAAAGCTTTCTGATATTCGAAACCGGAAACTACCTCTGCCCACGAACCTTCCTGGTGAAACAAGCTGCATACCGCATTCAGGTAATTAGTTTTATACGACCATGCAAACTGCACCTTAGGGTAGCGGGTAGTGAAGGCTTGTTTCGCATTTTTTAAAGTATTGCGTATAGTTTTTTCCGATAATACAAACAACGGCGATCCGTATTGTTTAATGAGGTCTTTAACTGCAACACCATCAATATGCGTCATCGGAGCATACTCTGTGCGCATCCCGAATTTATTGGGCATTCCGGTTTCCAGCTTCTTTAAAATCGGTCTTTCGTATCTAAGTTTTTCTGTACTTTTCATATATATCTGTTTTTTTAATAATTAATCATCAAACATTATT
>CAINEZ010000623.1 GCA_903847905.1 uncultured Bacteroidota bacterium | reverse complement strand
TGATATTAGCAATAGTAGTTTTACCTACTCCGGGAGGTCCCCAGAGTATCATGGAAGGTATATTCTTTTGTTCTATAGCTTTACGCAGAATACTACCATTACCTGTAAGGTGTTCCTGACCTGCAAGATCATCAATCTGCATCGGTCGCATTCTTTCTGCCAGTGGAATGTTACTGTATATTGTTTCTTCTTATTCATTAATCTTTGTGCAAGTTTTAAAGCTATTTTAAAAAACATTTCATCACGTGCTGCATTAAACATATTGCATTCATGTTTTGGCAAATGACTAATAACATCAACAAATGCCTGAAGCTCGCTGTAAGTAAATATGAATTTAATTTTCTTCATTTTCCTTTGTCATCCTGAGTAATGTCAGGCTGAGTTTATCGAAGCCTTATCGAAGGATGCCTTTTAACTTATAACTCATTTCTCTTAACTTTAAACATTTTTCCTTCATACTCTCCGGCATTTCATATAACGGTTTCATTTCTTTAATCCTCCTGTAATGCTCAGCTTCCTCAATCCATTCCAGCACTCGTTTATATTCGTTATATAATTCTTCATTCATCTTATTTTTTTTGTCACCCTGAGCTTGTCGAAGGGCATCATTCATCGGATTGCTTATGCCTTATGCCTTGTCAACTAATTTATATAAAATAATATGTTGCCAAAATACCCAACCATCAACATCAACAGTATATCCTTGTTCAATTAACTTAGGTATGGGTTCATTATAACCAACACTCATTTGCTGATCGTTTAAAGGGCCATATATTGTGTTCCACCCAAAATATGCAATTATTCCACTATATATAATATTCCAAAATCCACGTCTTAATAAGTGTTTGAATTTCATCCCTTCTATATAAAAAAAATTCTTTTTCATACGATTAATATCCTAATATCAATTAATATCTCAATATCATTTATTTATATTGACGAAAAATTAAGATCTATAATATTATATTCTCCGTCTTCAGCACGTTCCCATATACGGAAATATGTTTTACTATCAGGTCTGCGAATGCTATCAGCTAAAAGCTTCATAGCTTCCTGAAATAAATGATGTGTTATCTTACTTTGATATTTCATCAAACCAATAACTTTTTTAGCATCGAGTTTACCTTTGCTCGTGCTGAATGCATCCATCACCAACTCTTTCAGAAACTCTTCCTTAGAGTCCAATTTACTATTCAGGAACTCATCAAGTTTGCTTTTACAACCTTCGATAAGCAGCCCGTCAAAGTCTATTCTGTCGCTGATGCTTACTTCAATCTTAATGCTCCTATCGAAATTAAAGAATGTGAAGTTTCCTTTTTGTTTTTCCACACCCATTTCCTTCATGGCTTTTTCGTAAATTTCCTCACAAAGTTTTTTCATTTGCTTTTTATAAGCAACCAATTCCTCATTGATTTTTTTGGCATTATTAAGTAAAGTGCCTGCACTTTTTTCTTTAAGCCTGGATAAACCTTTAACATGCTTTATTGGGCATCTTATTCCGGTTTCATCTGTCCAACTTTCCTGATTTGTTTTCTGTATCATTTTTTTTGTTTTTAAAAATTATTAATTATGAGATTTATTTGTTTACTAAGTAGTATTTGTTCGCATAGGTATAATTGACGTTCATTATAAAGTGCATTAAACTTCTTATCCATCTTTTCGCATTTATTCATTTGCACTGTTGTTTCATTAATACATATAGTCAGTATTTTCAACTCTTTCAGTAATTCAGTTAATTTAGTATTGATCATTATTCATCTTATGAAGTAATTCGTTCGATTCCTTTTCAATTTCACGCATATCATATCTGATCTTACATGCCAGTTCCTGATCATCCAAACCTCTGAGTAGTATGAGTTTTTTTTCCTGCAACTGATCATCAAGCTGCTTTACACGTTCCTCAAGTTTTATTTTTTCTTTTAATTCCTCCATACGTTCAAGTTGTAACTTTTCTCTATCGTTTAACATAATTTTGTTTTATTACAATTAATGACTATCAATGACAATTAATGACTTTTAGAAATTACACTTCTCAATCTCAGCGCACATTCTTTAAGTTCTTTTTCCGTCATATCATAAAGCACTTTCCCTGCAATGCGAGGCTGTAACAGGTATTCATTAACACGTTTCCAGCCGTCCTCTTTGCTTCCGGTGATGTTTAGTTTAGAAAGAAGATTAAGTACAAGTGAACGTGCATCTCTTAACTCCTGGCTCACCGAAACCGTCTGCATTCTGTTTATAAGTTCGTCCAGTTGCATTTCGCTTAGTTCTTTTGTGCTTTTAACGCCATATTCTGCAATAATATCCTGCTTTAAGTCCATTAGACCTTTCTTAGCTAATATTGCGTGAAACTGCCTTATTTTATCTTTTATGTCCATTTTTTTAGCTGTTAATTGAATATTAAACCCTGATTCTAATGCCTCATGAAATTTTTCTTCAACCAATGGCCCGCAAAATCCATATTGACGAACTCCATCAACAAAATATGTGAGTATATTTTCAATACTGTCGTACTCAACAGTTACTCGCACCGGATCTATTTTTGTAATTACTGTTTTCATATTTTTGAACTTTTAAACTTTAAACCTTAAACTTTATGAACTTTATAACATACTCCAGTACTTTTCAGCTAATTCTTTTGCGTAGTGATATTCCATTATTATTAATTCTTGTTAATACAATCTTTAAAATTTTTTAAGTTTCTGAATTCATGTTTTATTCTCCATTCATCCTCCCACCAAGCAGATAAAGCTTTTGTTTTTTCCATGAGATTCATTTCCATAAATCTCATTACAATATTTGTATTAACAGGTCTTCTATGTTTATCTGATAATTTATAATGACCAGGAGAATCATATAATAAATTATGTTTTTTTAATTGTTTAAATAATTCTTTATAGCTTGAAACCCTTTTTATTATTGCCATACCGCTTTTTATTTTTAAACTTTGAACCTTAAACTTTGAACTTTTTTTAAAACTTCCCCCAGTACTTCTTTGCTCCATCATCCCAAATGATAAACTCTCCTGTTTCACCAATATATCTGCCTTTACTAAAAGCTTTATAACCTTCCACCCATATTTTTAATGAGGCGTCAGACATCACTCTATTAGCTGCTTGTCCGGCAGGGTTTTTGCCTTCAACATGAGAAGAAAATATTATCAGTTTATTTCTGTGCTTCTCTTTTAATTCTTTGTATTGTTTATAATTTAATCCTGTATATTGAAAAGAATCAATAATTGCTATATCCGGAGAATGTCTTTTTAATAATCTATCGCTCAGATCAAATATTGATTCGTGAAAAAATTTCACTCTTCCTGCTACTTCTTGCATATTCTCAGCAATGATTGAATCTTGCAATGTTTTCTCATATTCTTCCTCGAGCGGATCATATATTACATTTCCGAATTTTGAAAGATATTTTGCTAATTGCATTATAAATCTTGATTTCCCTGATGTTGATCTGCCATAAATAAACCATACTCCGGTTGCGCCCGGCGTACCGAAAGCATCCTTCCACTCATTTTTAAATTCAAAAATTTTCTTTTTCATTTTCAGTATGTCTGTTATGGAATATGCTCTATTCATTAGTCGTTTATCCTTTTATCTTATGCCTTATTTCTCTTCTTTATTTCATCAAAAATTCTTCTCAAACTTCCGTCTGTTGAAGCGATTAATTTCTTAATATCGGCTTCCGGTGCATTAGCCTTTATAATCAAAGCTGCATGTACCTGTAAGAAATCGGTGCGGTCAGCAATCCCGTCCGGAGTAGCTTTCTGATAGCGACTTCCGTAACGACTGAACAATTCAGTATAACCGACCTTTTTATTATCAATACTTCTCTGAATTTTATTCTTTAGCCCGTCAGCGCCCATCATATACCAGCCGCATGTGCGTTCGGTAGCATTCCACAAAGCTTTCAGTTCTAAAAATGCGCTATAGTCAAGGTCTCCGGCTTCATCAATAATAATAAGAGGAGCGGGCAGTGAACGCAGGTAATAAACCAGATCGGCATATACTTCAGCATATTTACCCGTGTGACCAACTCCGAATTCTTTTGCAATCGCCCTGACAAGTTTTTGTTTGCTCTTAACCTGTGAACAATCTATGTATATTGCATTTGCATTATTGCGTACATAAACTTTAGCGCAGTATGTTTTACCAATATCAGCAATATCGCATAACAGGCGTGATGCTGCATTATCCTGGCAAAATTTTAATTGTCCTGTAATAAATTGGAATACCGGAGTACTGGCGGTTTTCCATTCAAACTTATCAGTAACATTTAATTCAAGTATTCTCGCTAAACTTATCCAGTTAGCATCACTCAGTACTCGTTCAGTCTCGCCGTTCTTTATGCGGGAGTACTGCGCAGTATTAATATTTATTGATATAGCGAACTTGGCATCGCTTCCGGTAAAGTTCACACGCCTTTTGGCGAGTTCCTTTACAATTGTTTGTTTTAGCTCAGTTGTGATCATTGTTTTGGTTTAGGATATTAATTATTTAATAATTTGCATATTCTATTTTTACATGACAGTCGTGTTTTATATATTTTCACTATTTCATAACTTACAATACACTGGTATTCTTTTTTTTTAATACGTTCAATGCTTGTAAATATGCCTTTTCTGTCAAGTACATCCTGTATTTTGCGAAATTCTTTATGACTCATAGAACTATCTGTTTTATTATTATACCATCAAAATTTGGAATTACTTTTTCTTTTAATTAGTAATACCATATTCCTTGTGCTCCCTTGGTTCTAATTGGTTCTATTAATTTTATTTTAGTAAGAAACAACCCATATCTTTGTGTTGAAGTACAATTAATCAAAGCATTTTTTGAATCATGTGGACCTAAACAATCAAAATCATTTACAAATGCAGAACAGATGATAGAAGACTTCATTTTTTCCAATGCAGAAATTGAAAATAATTGTTCGTGATTCAAATAAGGTGAAGCCAGTTCAAACCATTTATTATCCCACTTCTCAGAGGCATGAATTAAAATTCTTCTTCCTTGAAGGCATTTAAATTTATTATGAGTGCGTGTCTCAATAGTTTTCCATCCAAGCATGATAAACTGTGCCCACGGTTGTTGTAATGTTATTACAGGTATTTTCATTTCAATATCAATTAATATCCTTAGGTTAATTTATTTTAGATAATTGTTGTTTTAGATAGATCCTCAAGTAATAAGCATAAGTGATATT
>CAINEZ010000622.1 GCA_903847905.1 uncultured Bacteroidota bacterium | reverse complement strand
TAATAAAAAATAATAATATACCATGACCGAAAATTCATAGATAATGAATGAAAATTTATCTATGGATCAGTACTTTTCGTTAATGCTTTTTACTCTTTTACAATCCTTTGTTACTAACGAATTATTGTAATTAATTTCATCAACTAACTGTTTTAGTGTAGCACAGGAGTATAAAACAATAGTCAAAGCATTTTTTATTTCTTTGTGTAAATCGAATCGCAGGGATATTTTTTAGGAGTATCCATCATTGGCATTTGTTCATCGCCTTTATGCATTGGCATATCCATACAAGGTTGCACGGGCATACCTATTGGGGGCATCATAAAACCTAATGGTTCATGACCTCTGTCCATAGGCGCTCTTGCGCTGCAAAAAACAGTGCCCACGCAAAATAATATTGTAAACAATAACATAATGCCACCTGAAATAAGCATTATATATTTTTTGTTGTTCCAATCCTATTACAAGGATTATAGAAACTGCTATTCCTAATAAAATAGCGATTGCCAGTAAACTAATTATGATTGTCATAACTTTAAATTTTAAGTTAATAATAATTTAATTTATTATAAAATTCTTCATGCGTATAAATACATTACAAGAAATATTTTAAACATGCTCGATTTATTTTTACTTGCCATGCCTGCCAAAGGCAGGAAGTGAAATATATTTCTATGAAAAAAACCGATATTTCAACAACCTGCCGGCAGGATGGCTTCCAATTTGAAAACAAACTGGCATTAACTATTAGTTTTTTCTATATGTACTGCGACTGAATGAGTTTGCAATATTTAGACTACGCTTAATATTCAAGATACAATTTCATTTGTTCAGTATAAAAAAACCGAAATAATTAAGAAAGTATGATGCCTTTTTCTTTTACTAATTTTCTGAGGTTAACCAAGGCATAGCGCATGCGCCCTTGAGCAGTGTTTATGCTGACATTGGTCTGTTCTGCAATTTCCTTAAAGCACATATCAGCATAATGTCTCATGATTATGACTTCCCTTTGCTCATCAGGGAGCATATCAAGGAGTTTTTTAACATCTTTATGGATCTGGTCAGTCACCATTTTTTCCTCCACGCATTCATCGAATATCCGTATAGTGTTAAAGATGTCATATTTATCATTGTTTTCAACCAGCGGAATTCGCTTTGACATGCGATAATAATCAATAATAAGATTGTGGGCTATCCTCAGTACCCAGGAAAGGAATCTGCCTTTGTCATTATAAGCTCCGATACGAAGGGTGTTAATTACTTTAATGAATGTTTCCTGAAAGAGATCTTCTGCTAAATGCCTGTTTTTGACATTCAGACAGATGTAGGTAAATACTTTACTTTTATAACGATTGATTAACGTTTCAAAACACGCATAGCTCCCAGACAAATACATATTAATCAGCTCCTGATCGTTAATTAACGAATAGTTCATGATGGCCTCCTTTTTTTTGGTTAAAAGGGTAAAAGTTTATTCGATAAGAAGCCTCCTATAATTACGAATTATGTTAATAATATTTAGATTTGCACTATAATTGATATAATAAGCATTGAATATGTATTGAAATAATTCCTTTCAATGGTGCTATAAAATTTCTTCTTTTCATAAATTATAATTTATTCATACCTTAAGGCTTCAATCGGATTAAGCCGCGCTGCTTTACGGGCAGGGTACCAACCGAAAAATATTCCGATCAAAGAGCATACGATAAAAGAAACAATTATTGATGTAGAAGTAATAATGGTTTGAATTCCGGCTATTGAAGCTACTAGTTTCGATGCCAATATGCCGACAATAATTCCAATAAAACCGGCTGTTATTGTTAATACTACAGCTTCTATCAGA
This sequence comes from uncultured Bacteroidota bacterium, assembly GCA_903847905.1. Taxonomy (GTDB): domain Bacteria; phylum Bacteroidota; class Bacteroidia; order Bacteroidales; family CG2-30-32-10; genus CAINEZ01. The sequence continues at coordinate 4,391 of CAINEZ010000622.1, read as the reverse complement.
AACTGTTTCAGTACATCAAAAGCTGTAGCACCAATAGCAAGACGTATCCCTATTTCTTTTGTACGTTCAGTAACCGAAACAAACATAATATTCATAATGCCTATTCCTCCTACCAATAAGGATATAGCAGCAATACCCGCTAACAATAGGGTTATTGCGCTTGAAATACTTGCAGCCGTTTCCATGATTTCCGATTGTGTGTTAATTTCAAAATCATCATCAGCATCTTTTGAAAGGTTATGACTTATGCGTAAACAATACGTAATTTCATTTACGGCTGACGTAACTGTTTGTTCGCTTTTTGCCGAAGCATAAATCTGCTGCAAATATTCCGAACCTGTAATCCTGTTTTGCACGCTTGTATACGGAGCTATGACAATATCATCCTGGTCTTGTCCGAAACCGCTTTGTCCTTTTGATTTCAGCACACCAATTATTTTAAAAGGAATAGAACCAATACGAATTACTTTTCCAATTGGGTCTTCTCCATTTGTAAATAATTTCGTTTCAATTGTTTTACCTATATAACAAACCTTCGCGGATGTTTTCACATACTCGTCTGAAAAAGGAGCGCCGCTTACAAGGCTTAAATCACGAATGGATAAGTATTCGGCAGATACACCCATAATGCTGCTTCTCCAGTTATTTGCGCCATATTTTAATTGTTCTGTTGCCCTGATTACCGGTGAAATGGCTTTTATGGAAGTACTGTATTTCTTAATAATTTCAATATCCTTTATTTTTAATGTTTGCTGGCTGCCTGCAATTGAGCTTACGCCCTGTGTCTTTGTAGCAGAGGGGCTTATCATAATAAGGTTTGTTCCAAGTCCTGCCATTCTTGAATTAATATCTTTTTCCGTTCCTTTTCCGATTGACAACATCACGATAACCGATGCCACGCCTATAATTATACCAAGCATAGTAAGAAAAGTCCTGAATTTGTTTTTCCGCAGGGCTTTAAATGATGATATGATAAGGTTATAAAAGTTCATATTGTTTATGCCGGTTCCTCTTCAACCGGAAGTTTTTTATATTCTTCTTCTGCATTTCTTTGATTCATATTTTCAACATCGGAAATAATTTTTCCATCGCGAAAAACTATTTTTCGTTTTGTGAAATCAGCAATATCGTTTTCGTGAGTTACAAGGATAATTGTTGTTCCCTGCTCATTTAATTTCTGAAAAATAGACATTATCTCAAAGCTTGTGCGGGTGTCGAGATTGCCTGTTGGTTCATCAGCAAATATTACAAAAGGGTTATTAATAATTGCGCGTGCAATTGCTACACGTTGTTGCTGCCCTCCTGATAACTGGTTCGGAAGACTTTTTATTTTATCTCTCAACCCCACTTTATCTAATGCATTCAACACAATTTCTTTCCGTTTATTCTTTTTATATTTCGAGGCATAGAGTAACGGTAGTTCTACATTTTCATAAGCAGTAGTGCGTGATAACAAATTATATGATTGAAAAACAAAACCGAAATTTTTTCTTCTTAACCATGCCAGTTCCATATTACTTTGAAATGTAGTATCAATATCCATAAATAAATATTGTCCTTTCGAGGATTTATCAAGACATCCGAGAATATTCATCAATGTGGATTTCCCCGAGCCAGAAACTCCCATGATTGCAATAAACTCGCCTTTATCAATAGAAAGATTTATTCCACGAAGCGCATGAAGCGGGATATCCCCAGTGAAATATGTTTTCCAGAGTTCCTTTAATTGGATAAGTTTAGTATGCGATTCTGAGTTCATAATCATTAATTCATCATTGCAGGAGGACCGCCTTTTTTATTTTCGGGAGGACTTAAAAGACTTTTTGTTTTTTCCGCCGCAACATCTTTAATTCCAATTACTACTTTAATTCCTTCTTTTATATTATCTCCGGAAATTTCAACATTGGTTCCATCATCAACACCAACCTTTACTGCAAGAGGTTTCATGAAAACCCCGTTATATTCTTTGCTTTGGCTATCCTGTTTTTCACATTTAACCCAGATCATTGTTTCTTTATTAACAATAGTACTGCTGGCTTTTATAATAGTGGTAGTAGTAGTTTCAGGATTAAATAGAACAGCAGCCATTGGAACGATAAGTATATCTTTAAGTTCATCGACCTTTACTGAAATAGTTGCGCTCATTCCCGGAAGAAGTTTTAAATCTGGATTTGGAACATCAATAACTACAGTATAAGTAACTACATTTTGGCTGGTAGTGGGTTGCAGCCTGATTTGTTGCACTGTTCCCGTAAACTTCTGGTCGGGATAAGCATCAACGGAAAAAGTAACTTCCTGCTCTTTTTTTATCAGTCCGATGTCGGCCTCATCAATACTTGCCTTTAGCTGCATTTTTCTAAGGTCATTTGCAATAGTGAACAAAGTAGGGGTTGAAAAACTTGCGGCAACCGTTTGTCCTTCGTCAACAGCCCGTGAAATAACGATTCCATCAATAGGTGCAGTAATGGTAGCATATTCAAGGTTTGTTTTTGCCCTGTCTAATTGCGTTTCGGCTGATTTAAGCGCAATCTTTGCAGAAAGATATTCCGTATTTACTGCATCAAAATCGCTTTGCGAAACAGCTTTTTTTGCTAACAGTTCGGAATACCTGTCAAATTCTTTTTGTTGTTGTATTAAATCGGTTTTTGCTTTAAGTACGCTGGCTTCAGCATCAACAACCGACGATACTAAATTAACTGTATCTATCATTGCAATGACCTGTCCTTTTTTTACTTCATCATTAAAATCAACATAAATTTTTGAAACTTTACCGGAAACCTGTGTGCCGACATCAATTGTTTTTAATGCATTCAATGTGCCGGTAGCAGTGATTTCCTGTGTTATCGAGCCTTTCTTTATTTCAGCATAATTATATTCCACCTTATTGGTTGATTTACTCCTGAAAAAAATAAAATATACTGCAACAATAACAATCAGGATACCGGATATTATAAATATTTTTTTCATAAATATTAATTTAAAAGGTTAAAGGAACACCTTTGTAATAATCTAAAATTTTCAGATTGTAAATCAAATCATATCTTGCCTGAATATTTTCCGACTGGGATTTTGTATATGTATTTAATTGCTGGAGAAGATCGGACATGCTCATCATACCATTTACATATTTTGTTTTTGCATTTTCATAAGAAGTCATGCTGGCATTAACCTGCTCTTTAGTCGCATTATATTTTGCAATGGCATTTTCAACATCAATATATGTTTGTTCAATTTCTTTTCTTAAATCATTCTTCGCACTTTGTTCTTCCAGAAAAGTATTTTTAAGCGTTATCTCTTGTTTATTAATATTATTTTTTACCTGCCTGTTACTATATATCGGAATGGAAAGGGACAACGATAACGATTTACTGAAATTATCTTTAAACTGATCGCCAAAAGCATAATTCGTGTATTTGTACACAGGTGTTGATAAATTACCCAATACAATTTCACTTGGATCGCTTTGCAAATAGCCGATATTTTGAATATTATCCATGTATGTTGTTTCTGTATTTTTTATTGAGCTTGAATAGTTAGTTCCGAGATTACCACTTAATGATAAATGCGGATAAATCGCTCCTTTGGCTATTTTCAAACTATAAGCAGAACTTTGCGTTTTTAACTGGTATGATTTTATTACAGGTTGTTGCGTTAAAGCCAAATTATAAATATCATCAACATCAGATATGCCGGCGGTATCAGGTTCTATTATCAGGGGGTATTCAACATCAAAAGTTTTTAAACTCCGGACATTCATAATTTGTTGCAAATTTAATTTTGCCGTTTTCAATTGTCCTTCGGCATTAATGTATGTTAGTTTTTCGCTTGCCAATTCCGATTTTACCTCTAATAAATCGCTTTCCGATTTTTTCCCGACATTAACAAATTGTTCAATTTCATCGAGCTGAAGTTGTATTGCGTCAACCTGCGCTTTATCATTTTTAACCAATTCTTCTGCGTACAATATCTGAAGATAGGCATCCACAACATTTAATACAATAGTATTTTTCTGGGCTTCCAGATCATATTTTGAAGCTTCTAAATCAACCTGATTTTGCTTGATTGTGTTTTTGTTCTGGAAGCCGTTAAAAAGTGTAACAGAACTATTAACAGATAAATTATTTCCCCATGTTCCTGTCTTGTTACCTGAGCTAAAGGATTGTCCTACGCTTCCGTTAAATGTGGGAAGCTGATTGGATTTACTTTGGGAAAGGTTAATTTTATTCGACTCAACTGTATTGGCGGACTGTTGTATTGTAAGGTTATTTTTTAATGCAGTATCAACGCATTGTTGTAACGTCCAATTATTAGATTGAGCCGAAATGAAATGATTACAAAATAAAAAAAATACTATTATGATGTAATGGTAACTTTTTATTTTTTTAATATTT
>CAINEZ010000621.1 GCA_903847905.1 uncultured Bacteroidota bacterium | reverse complement strand
AACTTTTAATAAAAACATAATGAGAAAAATAATAGAAAATACTTTTTCTCAAATTAATGCTTGGATTCCTAAACGAATACATGCTACGTCTATTAAGGGGTTTCTGTTAAAAATAAAATTATTTATATGGTGTTTTGCTTTTCATAAAGCACTTACTTTATAGGTAGCAACTTGAATTAATTAATAAAAAACCATCTATTATAATTATTAGAATTTATTTTTTGTTTGGTCTTTATAATTGCATAAAGATAAAGATTTAATACCGATTAGGGTAACATAAACATTTATTATGTTTTGAGTAAATACATTGTTATTTAATAACAATACTAATACACACAATAGAGATTTTGCTGTTTTTTTCATGGTATTTTCGGGATTAAAATTTTCAGATCTGATTATTACTTTTCGGACAATAATTGCCGCAAATAGTCGCTAATCCTTCAAACAACGCACCGAAAAGCCGCTCGTTTTGACGTCGTCGCCGTATCTGCTCACTTCGGCGTTATTGTAGTTCAGATACCGGCTCCATGCGTAAGAGCTAAAGTACTCAGTAGCCGACCAAAAGCGGCCGAAGTAGCCCAGATTGCTGAACGAGCCATAGCTGTAGTAGATCCGGTAGCCTCCAGGCAAACCTGTAAAGCCGCTTTCGTTGGTTGCTCCTATATTTGGACTATTCCAAAACGTTGTGCAATTTTCTTTCAATTTGCCGCCGGCAACACTTTCTCCGCCCAAATATGTTGTCAGTGTTGTCCACTCGGTATCGCTGGGTATATGCCAGCCGGTAGGAGCCATATTTCTGCTGTCGTTTAAGGTGTACCAATTGTATAATCTTCCATAAGTGTTTATTGTGTCGGTATTTGTTGTATTGTTGTAGTTACAATAAGCTCCCGATGTGAGATTGCTCCATGCTATTGCATTGGTAATGTTTGATATAGAATTACCATCGCGATATTTTGTAGTTTTTAAGTTTTCAGCCATCCACACTTGTGTACCTATTTGTACTACTGCATAATGATTACTGTCAGCATCGGTGCATGCAACAAAATTAAATGTAATTGTTGTGTTATTGGTTGGTACAAGCATATATACTGTGCGGTAATTACCCGATTTTCCAGTAAGCTTCAACCTGTCGCCTGTGGTGTACTGCATATCTATTACTGATTTAACACCCTTTTTTTCTCCTGTACCTGCCTGTCCGCCTGCCTGTCCGGTAGGCAGGTTTAAAACTGAACTTTTTTTATCTATGCAGGGAGTTGTTCCAATATGCTTTATTTCTGGGACGCTATAAGTTGAATTAATGCTTACTATTCTTGATGTATAGGAATTTTTTTCCGATTCTATTTTCAGGAAATAAACACCGCTGTTAATTCCGGCAAGGCTGTATGTGTGATACTCTTTTGATAATAATTCCTGTGCCTGTAAAATCTTTTTTCCTGAAATATCATATAAACTGATCGTTGTAATACCTTGTGATGTTGCGTTAAAGCCTATTGAGCAATTGCCTGTCATTGGGTTCGGATATACAGATACAGTATTATCAATACCAGTGTTCACTTCGTTTATTCCATCCGTTCCTACCAGGTGCAATATATCATTTCCGCCAATGATTGTGTCGGCGCATTGCGTAAGGTTTTCTACTATTACCGAATCAACAGTTGTGCTTGCTCCTGAACCAGCAAAACTGATTTGATAATTCTGTGAATAAGTTGTTGCTACTGCAAAAATCAGTAAAAATAATAATGTAAATTTTTTCATAGTTTTAATTGTTGAATTGATAAATGGCTTTTCAATTTTGTCCCCGTAATAAACGCCTATGCGGGGCAGTCCCGTTTTTTTAAGTGGTTCCTGGTTTCCACTTTTTTTATCTTGTCATTCGAAAATTACTGTCAAGAAATATCAAAGTATAAAATTTATTCGTGTTACTGTTATATTTTTTAAACTTGCGCACAACACCTATCTTAGAACAACTACCGGTTCTGATGTGGCGCTGCATCCATTAATATCCGTTACCGTTACTGTGTAGTTTCCTTGTTCGGAAACATTAATTGATTGAGTAGTTGCACCGGTATTCCAGTGGTAAGTAATTGCCGCGCTTGAAGTAAGAGTTGCCTGGTAACTACCTGTACAGTCAGTTATCAATTCTTTTGATATGACAGGAACTGTATTAACAATTACAGTAGCGTCGGTAATATAATTACATCCGGCACTATTTGTAACGGTAACCCTATAAGTAGTTGATAAGACAGGGCTTACTGTTATAGCTGCTGTTGAAGCGCCGGTATTCCATAAATATGAACTTCCACCTGAAGCCGTTAATGTAGTACTGTTACCAATACAAATAGAATCCCCTGCAGGTGTGATGGTTGCTGCTGAACTGGCGTTTACCGTTACCACAGCGCTATTAGTGGCAGTACATCCTGCTGCATTTGTTACGGTAATAGAATAAGTAGTTGTAGAATCCGGGGCTACAGTTATATATGAACCATAAGCACCTGTACTCCATAAATATGAACTGCCACCAGATGCTGTTAATACAGTATTGTTGCCAATGCAAATAGTTGTAGTTCCGCTGATAGTTGCCGTTGGCGAAGCGTTTACTGTTATAACAACACTATCTCTTGCTGTACATCCATAAGAATTTGTAACCGTCACATAATATTTCGTTGTATTGGTTGGATGTGCATAAGGATTATAAATATTAGTTGCGCTTAAGCCTGTTGCAGGACTCCATGAATAAGAAGTACCCCCTGAAGCATTTAACTGAGTTGAGTCCCCGTAACAAATTGTATCATTTATACCTGCATCAGCGAATTGTAATGAATTTACATCGAAGTTGGCAGAGCCCGTCTTACCGGAATTTGTAACGGTGAATGTCTTGCTGTTGCCAGCCACAGTCGGCGTTACGCTAACACCCGACAACACACCTGCCGTGAATGCCGCGGAAGTTCCTGTGATGCCTGCCGTGCCGCCATAGGTTACCGTGCCGGTGAAATTCGTTACAGTGTTGTTGCTTGCATCCTGAGCTGTGATTGTAATACCCGTGATAGCGGTGCACTGCGTCTCCGGCGAGGTAGTACCTGAAACAGCAAAATGATCAAGCCATTCAGGCGAAGTTAAAGGATTTATTATCCCGGTTTCTACAGTATTTTCAAACCATCCGTAAGTCTTGTGAGTTGCAGCGCTGGCATTACCTCCCCACGAACCGGTAGCTTGCGGCATGCTTCCAAAATATAGCGCATTTGCTGTATGAGTAAGGCCCATCCCCAAATGGTAGCGGGTCTTATTAGTAGCAGATTCATTTAACGTTAAGTTATTATGAATGGTGGTACTTGTGCCAAAAGTTGCACTACAGGAACCAGCACCACTATCTGTAAGTTTAAGGTTATAGTATTCAACAGGAGCAATTGTTAAGGATGAACCATTAGGTACATTGTATTCTACTGTTCCCGTGCCATAATTAAATGTGCCACCGGTAAAACTGCCGCTATTTCGTAATATAAGAGTGCTTTTACTGCAATTGAGTACGCCGCCGCTTATATCTAACCCGTTGTAAGTTGATGTCCCATAAAATGTATGCGTCAACCCGATAGTGCCGGCATCAAGATTAAGGGTTCCGCTTGTAATATAAAGCCAATAGCCGGCCACAGCGCTTGTAAATGTTGCTGTTCCGCCGGTTTTTGTTACAACAACCCTGCCCCTGGTAGTGAAACCTGCAATATTCTGCGTGTTTGCACCACCTAAGGTAAAATCACCGGGAGAGGTGGCGAAAGTATTATATATTGTACCACTACCGGTATTTGTCAAGCTGCCATTCAATGTTAATGAATATGATGCAGTGGCATTGCCCGTGTATAAGCTTACGTTATCATTTAATGTAAGGTCTCCGTTAACGATGGTGCCATCACCAGCCAATGACTTTGTGCCGGAACCTGAAAGATTAAGAGTGTGATATGTAGTATTTTTTATAGCTTCATCAGCGCCATTATAATTTACTATGTTGCCGGAAGCGCTTGCTGTTATAGCTAAATATGCAACATTATGAGTATTGTAAATATTAAGGACAGATGTTCCCAAAGCATTACTCAACGTATAAGTACCAGAGCCCGCATTATCCAATAATGTAGTAATAGATAAAGTGCCATTATTGTAAAGTGTTTTAGCATTAGTGGATAAGTAAATGTTAGGAATAGAAATCGTTCCCGTAAGCGTCTGGTCGTTGGTCGTGAAATAATTAATCCCGGAACCGGCGTTAAAAGTACCGCTGTTTGTAATACCGCCCCTGAAATCGACATCCTCATTTACAGAAGAGTTGTCCCAGGTTGCGCCAGCTACTGTGGTTACCAAACCTGTAAATATTTTTGTACCGGCGGTAGAAGAAATAGTTAAGTTACCGCTTGTTCCGCCTCCGATTGTGGTAGTGCCGTAAACTGTCAATTGAGCGCCAACAGTTAAGGTAGCTCCATCGTTGATGCTTAAATTATTACATACAGCAGTAGCGCCAATAGTAGGTTGATTAGGAACACCAGGTCCGATAGAAACATCCGTAGCAGAGGTTGGTGCAGCTCCGCCACCCCAGTTAGTTGCGGTAGCCCAAACTGAAGTTAGCCCAAGCCACAAGCCGGCAGCAGCAGTTGATGAACTAACAGTTATTTTACCGGTTGTAGCCGTAAAATAAGTAGTATTTATGTAAGTTGCGCCTGAGCCGGTTCCACCATGGGTACCTGAGGGTTCTCCATAACCACCAAGTGTTAATGTGTTAGCGGTATGCGATAATCCTGTACCTAAAGCAGTTGTTACTCCACTTGATATTGAAAGATTACCGCTAATGGTGGTATTAGCATTAAATGTTTTCGTGCCACCTCCGGTAAGCGACAGATTCTTATATGTAATTGTTCCGTTTATTGTAGCGCTTGCGTTATAATACTCGACTGTAGAAGTACCGGCTGGCGCTGTGGTAACTGAATAGTTACCTGCCCAGGTCGTTGCGCCTACTCTCATAGTTCCGCCGTTAAGTGTAATGGAAGTAGATGCCGTAAGCAGGTAGGTGGCTGGATTGAATGTACCTGAAGTATTGGTGAAAGTAGTAGTATTCAGGTCATGACTGAGAATGACACTACCACTTGTGGCTTTATTAATAACTATGGCATTAATAGTCTGGGTTGACGCCGTCCCGCCTATGGTTTGGTCTGCCGTAGCATTATTAAAGGTATGCGTACCGGTGCTGGATGTATAAGTTCCTGTTCCGTTAATCGTAAGATCTCCGGCAAAACTATAATTCGCAACAGCAGATTCTGTAATAGCGCCGCCGGTATTGATCGTTACATTTCCGGTAAAGGTTTTGGCTGATGTACCGCCAAGGGTGAGTGTTCCTGTAACATCTGTAATTCCCGCTACTGAGAGTGTTTGATTTCCGGCTGTAGTAAGATTAGTTCCGGTGCCTACTATAATACTTCCTGAAACTGCTCTGCCGGCAGCAAGGGTCCATGTTTTTGTTCCGGAACCGGAAGTTGTAAGGTTGCTATATGCAACATCTTTAATTGTTTGATTTCCCGCACCACTATAATTGACCGTGTTTCCGGAAGCGCTTACAGTAAGTGTGGTAATAGTAGGTACGGTAGGAGTGGTGCTGATATTTAATGTGCTTGTGGAAGTAGCATTATTAAAACTGGTTATTGTACCCGAAGTGGAAAGGTTAACAATGCCGCTGGCGTTGTTGGTAATGCCGGCAATTGTACCTGATCCGCCGAGATTAACTGTGCCGGTGTTGGTAAATTTGGCAACAAGAGTGGAAATTGCGCCTGAGCCGGTGACGGCTGTTGTTCCTGTATTTGTTAGATAAGAAACTGAACAAGTTCCCCCTATGTTGAGTGTAGAAGCGTTTGTTAAGGTACCTGTACCTTGAAGAGAAGTAGATACGGTAAGAGTAGTATTATTGGTTGTTGCATTATTGAAGGCTATAGTTGGAATACTTACACCACTTGAGCCACCAATTATACCTGCTCCTCCTGAAAAGCTATGTGTACCTGTACTGGCAGTATATGTTCCGTTGTTCGTAAGACCGGCGCCAGGGAAGATAGCAGTTATTGCACCGGTTTCAGTAACGGTAGAACCGGTACCAATGGTTAACGAGTTAGTAGTGTAATTTGCAGAGATAGTTAATGTTGCATTAGTAGCAGTGCCAAGCGTTATTGAAGTCAATGTATTTGCAGGTGTAACGCTAAGGGTTGGCTGATAACCTGAAAAGGAAGTCACGCCTATTTCTACTACAGCCCCTGCTGTAGCGCCTGGATTTCCATTAGGACTCCAGTTGGTTGTAGTCGCCCAGGCAGAACTTGTAGCGCCAGTCCAGGTATAAGTTGTAGCTTGAACAAATGATGCTGAAAACAATATAGAAAAGAGCAATAAAAATCGCAGAAGATCATGCATAAGCTTCGTGTCATTGGGCTTCCCGACCTTCCCGATTTTAAATACGGGGCAGGTTGGTGCGAGACAAGTCGTAGTTATTTGCTTTGCGAACAGCAAGTTTTTATTAATATTTGTTTTCATATTTTCTTACTCTTTTAGCGATTAATATTTTAGTAAAAAAATGAATAAATTTTGAAACAAAAAAAAATATTGATAAAATGAAAGAGGGAATGGTAATAACATAAAAAGAAAGATATTGTTAATAAAAAGGGAAAGGTTATCGACAAAAAATAATTGGTGTCATTATCGTTTCATAAATTTAAAATAAGAACTTAAATCTTCATTCTCAACAGCAATAAAATAAACGCCATTAGTCAATGACGAAATGTCAACTTCTATATTCCTGCCTGTTTTAAAATGAGTCATTGCGGTTACATTTTTTCCGTCAGATGAATAAATATTAATTTGTGAGTTATGTTTTTCGATGCCTGAAATTGTAAGATTATTATTTGCAGGATTCGGGAAGCAGCGGATTATGTTACTATGATGTTCTTCAATATTAGCAAGCATTTTAGGTAAAAGATTAACGTTTTTCATTGCTTCGGCAAAATTGCCCCAGTTATCGCGTAACACCAATTTGATATTATACTGGCCGGCTGTTAAACCTTGTGTATCCCACAACCCAAGAATATCATCTCTTATTTCCGAAGTTGAATCTATTGGAATTTCAATCCAGCTTGAAGCTCCGTTTGCCTGGTAGTAAAGCCTTTTAGAGGCAAAGTCCATTAAAGAGCTTGTTGGAGTTTTGTCTATCCATGCCGATCCGGTAACAGCAGTAATAGTGTCAACAAAGGTATCAAAAGGTTTTTCTATAAAAGCATACCATGCACAGGAATTATCAAGAGGAACGGGTTCCTGCTGCACGCTGCTCTGAATAACCATTATTACCGAATTGCCTGTTGCCATAGGATATCCGCCCATCAGCGAAGAATAAGCAAATAATAATATTCCGTTCGCCTGCGACCGTACAGAATTAATTGCCGAACAATAGCCTGCCAGCACAAAAGAAGTATCCGATGCCCACATATAACCGCCCGAACCATCGCAAGTAAAGTTTAATCCGGAAAAAACAGAATGTTGTTCGCCGCCGACTTCACCTACGATGCAGCCGCTTAAATTTACATGGGTTCCGTCCATTGGATAAATACTCCATGTTTGTACATCACAATTATTCAATTGAAGATTGCGGTCGCTGAGGTCTGCTGTAAATGCTGTGTAATGCGAATTATTTACAAGTCCATTCACTGCAATTGTATCGTTTCCGGTAAACCATAATCCTATAGTTCGGATTTTTGAATTGGAGATCGTAACATCTGAACCGTTAACTGGCATCATTCCCCACATCACATTTGTGCAGGTATCAACATCAATTGAATATTCCACGCCATGAATTCCGGGCAAGGTATTGTTAAAATGATAAGACATAACAGTATCTCCATCAGGAAAAGTAAAATTGATTAAAGCTGTATCAGGAAACTGATGCCACAGCAAAATAGTATTGGCATTTTTAAAATGTAATTTAGAATAATCTGTCGTAACATATTCTCCCGCTTCATTGGTGCCATTAATGAATATCTGGGCATTACCGTAAACACCATTAGTAGTAAAACCGATGTTTTGAACATCAATCATTTCGATAAAAGAATTATTTGCAGCAAGAAGATTATGCGAAAGACCGCTGTGATCAAGCGTTGTTTGATTATAATGCACTATGCCGCCATCAACAACAACTAATGAACGCTGATAAAAATATTGCTGGGGAATATACAGGTATGATGAATCGGCATACAGCCGCGAATTTGTTCCCCACACGTAAATATCGCCGAGAATTGTTGCATTGGCATTTTTAAAGTGAAGCAAACCTCCGTTAAAAATTATTATTGGGCCATTGTGAAAATATGTCCCCGTGATATTCATAGTATCAACAACTATCAATGTATCGTTAGCATTTATTGTTTTTTTATAATTCCTGATGTGCGCAGGAAGTGTGAGTTTTTTTGAAAGAGAAATAATCTGGCCGGCTCCGCTTTGTATTTGGTTTTGCTGTTCCTCAGACTGCTTTTGTAATGGCAATACCTTCTGTTGTTCCGCCATCTTAAAAAATGATTTTATTTGCGCTTTTGGAAAACGGCTTTTAAGAGGATTTTCTGTTTGCTGTGCAAATACAGATGTTCCGATAAAAAATAAGGAAAATAAAAAATAAAACTTTTTCATAAGAACAGGTTTTATAGCAAAAATAAGGAAAATTATTTTTAGAAAATTCTGATTGCGGAAGTCATAATTATTTAGTTTATTACTAACTATTTATTTCCCCTCATTATCATTTTTACAAGCTGCTCTCCTGCTCCTATTCTGTATCCTTCGGAATAAAAATACATATTTCCTTTCTTATCTGCTGAAACGATTACAGGGTATTTATTTTCAAGAGAGTAACCTTTCTGCTTCTCAATTTTACGAAACAAAACGTCGTTCTTATCAACAACGAAGATACTTCGTAACGGAAGTCCTTTAAAATTTGACGGGTTGAAGGAACTGCTAATTTTATTTTGCGGGACGATGAATATTACAGAGCCTTCCCATTTTTCAAATGATTTCTTAACCGCGGCTATATCAGCCAACACGTGCTTTGATGGTTCCTTGTCAGGGTCAATAAAAACCAAAACGGCGCCATTCTTTTTCAATAATTCGGAAATTTCATATTTTTTATTATCCGAATACCCATTCAAAGTAAGGCTCGCTGTATCAAGCTTGCCCCAAGGCTTTTCATTCATTATTTTTTCACGAACTTTCACTTTTACTTTTGTCGTTTTGCCACCATATACATTAAAAAAATATAAAGAACTCAGCACGCTCCCATCATTCATGCGATTGCCGGTAACAAGCATATATTTTCCGTTTTCCACTTCAATCTTTTGGGGAAAATCTTTCATAGATTTATTTTCATCAAACTGCAGTGTTCTGTAAACTCCTTTTTTAAAATATGCAATAGTGAAGTTGCTAGCGTATTTGAATTCTGTTCCGGGATTACCGTTAACCAGGTGAATGTACCCCTTGGCTTCGGAAGTTTTTTCCGACTTGACAAACAGTACATTTTTCCAATCGCTTCCATCCCAATACTGCGGGATCAATGTCTCGGGATTCAGCCGCGATGGGATGTTCAGGCTGCGGCAAAGCGCAACAAAAAAAATGTCGCGCGATCTGCTGCCACCAACTTTTAATTCATAAATTCCAATTGGCGTAAGAACAGTACTTGAATTTAATTTAGATGTATCGTCTATTGAAATATTATTTTTAATCCAGTTCGTGATCAAAGAAATATCTTTCTGAGCCTTGATTATAAAATCAGAGTCCCATTTGCTTTGCAAGTACGATCTCCAGCATTTAATCCCTTCTGTTGAAATGCGGCATGACAAAACATATTTTGCAAAGAAATCCGGGTTAGAAGCAGCAAGCCCATTATCATATTTGAAAGCATTATTAAGATGGTCAAACAGAACCGAAGCGCTAATATCGCGAAGATCCTTTTCGTTTATAACCGAAAGCAACTTCAATGCCCATGAACGCATATTTACAGGAGTGTTTTCAATAAACGAGCTTATCTCTTTCCAGTTACCATAAGATTTTATGATTACTGATAATGCCGTATCCTTGTTGATGTTATTTTTTTTAGCAAATTCAGTTACCCATACCGTATCTTTGAAAGTATTCATGTACAAGGTACGCAGAGAATCTTCGATATGTAATTTTTTACTGTTTTCCTGTTCGCCTTTTTTAGATGCAACAGCAACGGAACGTTCAACAGGAGGGATCATGTCAAGTTGTTCTGAAATATTGATGTGTTTAGGAATTTTTATTGGTATTACAACAGTATCGGTATTTTCAACAGTTATCTTCTTATATCCATAGGCATCTCCTTTATACGCCCATATCAGCAGATCGCCCAAACCGCAGGTCAGTCCTGTTATTCCGTTCGAATCCGTATATGTTCTTACAATAGGATAAAATTCAGCATAGTTATAAAGTTGATATTCCACTCTTGCATTATTGACAGCTTTGCCGAAAGCATCAGTTACCTTCACGGTAAAATATTTTGTTGGAGCATAATTGGGTGCCAAGTTAAGATCTGAATAATTTTCTCCACGCGTTATTACCGGTTCACTGCCATTATACCAGCCATATGCGCGGGTAAGCACCATCATTGCACGGGCAGCAGGATCGGCAAACCATGACATGTTCAGGTCGGGAGCAGGTTCACATGCCCCCAGGAAATACCATTTGCCGTCAATCCAAACTTCCACCCATGCATGATTATCGTCTGTATGAGCCCAGCGTGGTGTGTAAACCTGACGCGCAGGGATTCCCACAGCGCGCATGGCGGAAACAGTAAAAACAGCTTCTTCTCCGCAGCGACCTAAAGAATATTTGATAGTATTTAAAGGAGAAGTGGTGCGATCATCTGAAGCTTTGTAAGTTACTTTTTCATGGCACCAATGGTTTACTTCGAGCGCAGCATCTTTAATAGAAAGACCGCTAACGCGCTTTTTTAGCTCATCATATATTACGATGCGGAATGAATCAAGGTTCTCGTTGCTTGTTCTCACGGGCAGCACAAAATGAAGAAACACATCTTCGGGAATGTCTTTGCCCCATGGCATTTCAGACTTTACTTTAAGCGACATCTTAACATTGTTGAGGAAGAATTGTCCGTCGTAATCGGCAAGATCGCTCAACGGCATATAAGCAAAAAGAAAAGTAAGAGCTTGTTTTTCGTCAGCTGTAAGCGATTGGTTAAACACGCCATAAAGCTTGTCAGTCCTGTTCTTTGCAAGTTCCTTTGTTTTCATGAACATTTTATTCATGCGACTGATGGTTGCTGTATCGCTGATCAGCTGCGCAAAGACAGATATCCCGACAAACATTAAGAAAGATAGTGTATAAAACCTTTTCATAAATTCATTTTGGATTTGTAAATATCTGAAATTTTAGAAAATAAAAAACTACCTTATATAATTATTTACAAGGCAGTTTACCGATTACCAATTTTTACCGATTACCAAACTTTACAATTTTTTACCCTGCCCAGTTTTCCCTGTCTAAGCTACGATAGTGTATAGCTTCAGCAAGATGATCTGTTTTAATATCTTCGCTGCTATCAAGATCTGCAATGGTTCGAGCTACTTTAAGAATGCGGTCATAAGCGCGGGCTGAAAGACTAAGCCTGTCCATGGCGGTTTTCAGAAGGGTTTGTCCCGTATCGTCAATTTTACAAACAGTGCGTAAAAGTTTTGTCGTGATCTGTGCATTACAATAAATGTTTTCCATATTATTATAACGGCGTTCCTGCACCTGTCTTGCCTTAACAACTCTCTCTCTTATGGTTTCGCTTTTTTCAGATTCATGGATACTGGACAATTCTTTAAAAGGAACCGGCGTAACTTCCACATGAATATCTATACGATCTAGCAGAGGTCCTGAAATTTTATTCAGATATTTTTGCACAACACCGGCAGCGCAAACGCAATCTTTTTCGGGGTGGTTGTAATATCCGCAGGGACAAGGATTCATTGATGCCACAAGCATAAAACTTGCAGGATATTCCACGCTGTATTTTGAACGCGAAATTGTAACCATGCGGTCTTCAAGAGGCTGGCGCAATACTTCTAGCACGCTCCTTTTAAATTCGGGCAATTCGTCAAGAAATAAAACGCCATTATGCGCCATAGATATTTCGCCAGGTTGTGGATTGGAACCACCTCCCACAAGCGCTACATCGCTGATAGTATGGTGAGGCGAACGAAACGGCCTTACTGATATGAGCGAGGAATTTTTCGCCATTTTTCCCGCAACAGAATGTATCTTGGTTGTTTCAAGGGCTTCGCTAAGATTAAGCGGAGGAAGAATTGAAGGAAGGCGTTTTGCAAGCATGGTCTTTCCTGCGCCAGGGGGACCTATCAATATTACATTATGACCGCCAGCAGCAGCAATTTCCAATGACCTTTTAATATTTTCCTGTCCTTTTACTTCGCTGAAATCAAATTCATATTCATTAAGCCGCGAATAAAATTCTTTTCGCGTGTCAACACTTACAGGCTCCAACGAAACATTGCCATTAAAAAAGCCTATTACTTCGGTAATATTATCAACTCCATAAACATCCAGTCCGTTGACAATAGCCGCTTCCATAGCATTATAACGTGGAAGTATAAAACCTTTAAATTTTTCTTTTTTTGCCTGAATTGCAATTGGGAGAGCGCCTCTGATAGGCTGCAGGCTTCCGTCAAGCGAAAGTTCTCCCATTATAATATATTGGCTAATATTTTCTGAATTAATTTTACCGTCAGCGGCAAGGATTCCGGTCGCTATGGCTAAGTCATAAGCAGAGCCTTCTTTGCGAATATCAGCAGGAGCCATATTTATAGTGATCTTTTTCCCCGGAATTTTATGTCCGATGTTCTTTAAAGCCGCCTCAATCCTCTGATGGCTTTCTTTAACCGCATTATCAGGAAGCCCGACAAGGAAAAAAGCGACGCCATTATCAATGTTAACTTCTATTGTAATGGTTGTTGCATTTACGCCATGCACACATCCGCCATAGGTTTTGACAAGCATAATTACGTGTTTATAAAATTTGGGTAAATGTAAGATTAAATCATTAATCTGTTACCCGATACAAAATCAGCGATGAATTTTTT
>CAINEZ010000620.1 GCA_903847905.1 uncultured Bacteroidota bacterium | reverse complement strand
TTGAACATAGCAGACAAGAAAGAAAAGCAAATAAATCAAACAGAATTATTTTTCTCTCCCACAGTCATCTGGACAAGACAATTGTCAGTAAGATCAGTTTGCTCTTTAGCAAATTGGAAAGTGAATTGTATGTAGATTGGTTAGACGAAACGCTACCAGAATCAACCAATAAAACAACGGCGGATGCTATCAAAACCAAAATTAGAGAATGCCATCATTTTTTATTTTTGGCAACATATCACGGTTTACGCTCAAAGTGGTGTAATTGGGAAATTGGCATTGCTGATTCTATAAATACTTCTAGTAAACTAGCAATCTTACCGATTGAATCAAAATCAGGAAATTGGGCAGGCAACGAATACCTCAATTTATACCCTGAAATGAAATTTGAAACTGAGAATTTAGATTTGTTGACAGCTGACCATATAAAAATTCATCAACTTGATGGCAAGGTGATTTCACTGAATAATTGGCTAACATAAATAAATACAACATGGAAAAGCATTTAGAATTTATCCAAGGAATAATTAATAGGCATAATTCTAATTCATTTATGCTTAAAGGTTGGGCAATAACAATTGCTGCTGCATTATATGCACTTGCTGGCACAGTAGATGAGCCACGTATAGTTTTAATTACGCTTGCTCCCATAATTCTCTTTTGGGGCTTAGATGCATTTTACTTAGCAAATGAGAGGTGCTTTGTAGACTTATACAATGCAGTTGCCAATAACGGCTGTTATGTATTGCCAAAAAAGAAAATGTTTAAAAATGAGTTTAATGTAAACGCAACTGATAATGTGACAGGTACAATTTCAGCTTTTAATATGAGTTTCAAAAAATTCGAGATATGGAAAGACAATTCATGGATTAATGTGTTAAAATCCAGAACTATTCTTGCGTTATATCTTTCTTTAACTGTTATTACTCTAGTAATTTGGCTTGTTTTATGCATTGTAAAAATCGAAGGTTCAAAGGATATTAATGTTAATGCAACAATTAAATCTGACAAATTTGAAATGAAAATTAACAATCCTCCACCAACAATTATTAATAATATATATCCTTCAACTAACAAAGTAAATAGCTCAAAAAAATAAGTACCAATTTAAAACTAAACAAAATGGCTAGAAAATGCTTTTACAGCTTTCATTATCAACCAGATAACTGGAGAGTGTCAAAAATTAGAAATATTGGAACAATTGAAGGGAATAAACCAGCTAAAGACAACGACTGGGAAACCATAACTGGTGGCGGCGATAAAAAAATCAAAGAATGGATTGAAGACCAAATGAAAGGAAGGACTTGTACGATCATCCTTGCTGGTTCAAATACTGCAAATCGTAAATGGATTAATTATGAAATTGTACAAGCGTGGGATAAAGGAATGGGGGTTTTGGTGATTTTCATTCACAATATTACCGACGCAAAGGAAGAACAGTGTACCAAAGGTGCTAACCCCTTGTATTACGTGACCCATGGGCCGTCTAAAAATAGACTTTCAACAATTGCAAAAGCATATGATCCACCGAGAACTACAAGTAAAGGAGTATATGCTTACATATCAGATAATATTGATGCGTGGATAGAGGATGCAATTAAAATTAGAAAGGAAAACTAAAGAACCCAGCCCATAACTTCAGCTACCCGTCAAGTGCGGCAGCGGTGGTTTTCGGTGGGCATCTTTCCGCTCAAACTGTTTTTCGGCTTGACAGGAAATTGCCCGCAATCCGCACCTGCGTGTAGCTTCCTACGTTAGCGGTCAGCTTAAAAGACGACACACATAAACAAACCAAATGACAACAACACATCAGTATTTAGACAAATATCCAATCTCGGCAGACAGTGAAAAACTCATCGTTGGGACAATTCATCCACACGACCACGACAATTTTATTATTCCTTTTTTTTATGGCAACGTGACAAGTATTTGGACGCTTTTAAGTGAAGCATTTCCCAACGACTTACAACGACCTTTGACGTTGGACGGAATACTTAAATTTCTTAAAAGCAAAAAAATATCTGTTAGCGACACAATTAGAAAGTGTGACAGAAAAAATCCAACAGCATTAGACAAAGACCTGATACCACTTGAACTTAACAAACAAATTAAGGACGACATTAGAAAGTCAAAAGTTTCTGAAATTTTGTTTACAAGTGGTTTTGAAAAAAACAATGCTTTTAAACTTTTCTACGTTGACATTTTAGGACTAAAAATTACACCTGAAATAAGGAGCAACAGACAAGTAATGCTTGACAAAGAATTATTTGGCAGACCAATAAAATTGACAGTTTTATATTCACCATCTGGTTCATCAAATGTTCCACTTTCGAAAAGCAAAATTTATTTGGACAATAAACATAAATATTCAAAATCATCTCGACCAGTTTACGACTTTAAAGTTGACTACTACCGTGACAACTTCGACAGAAAATAAAAGCCGAACCGCTAACAGCACATTGGCAATAGGCGGGGTTTCGTCTCCGCTTGACAGTTTTGTAGTAGCCGAAAGTTCAGTGCTCCGAACTAACTTTTGTGCTAAAAAGCCCGCCCATCGCCAATCTGCAAAACGTTACCGCCAAGTTTAAGAGACCGCGCCAAAATATTATTTGTTTCCTAATGAAGAAACATTTATCTTTGCTTAAACTTTCTCATTATGACCGGAAAATTTCAGGTTCAATTTTTAGAAGACGCAGCCGAATTTTTAGATAATCTCAATGAAAAGTCGAGAGAGAAAATTTACTACAACATTCAGAAGGCAAGATTTTCTAACGACAAAGAACTATTTAAAAAATTGAGAGGTGAAATTTGGGAGTTCAAAACCTTGTTTAACAAAACGCACTACAGGCTTTTTGCTTTTTGGGATAAGACAGGGAGGGATGAGACAGTTGTCATATCAACGCATGGAATAATTAAAAAGACAGACAAAACACCACCCGGAGAAATTGAGAAGGCAGAGAATTTGAGAAAGTTATATTTTGAACAAAAAAGTCAAGTATCATGAAAAAGGAAGCATTGAAAACATACAGTTTGGAAGAAATGTTGGACAAACATATCGGCAAACTTGGGACGTCCAAACGTGAAGCATTTGAAAACGAATTACGACTTGATTTACTTGGAGAGGCAATCAAACAAGCGCGCAAAGACAGGAACTTGACACAGGAACAACTTGGACTTCTTGTCGGTGTTAAGAAAGCGCAAATTTCCAAGCTAGAGAATAGCTTGACAGATGCACGATTTGAAACAATTATCAAAGTATTCAAAGCATTAAACGCTAAAGTCAATTTTAATGTTGAATTGCTCAATCAAACTGTTAATCTTGCCTGACAGACCGAAAACCAGGCGGTAACAAAGTGTAACAGCAATAAGGGTTTTAGTGGTAATTCAAGCTTTCTGCCCCGTTCAAACTTCAATGTCTTTGGACAGAAAAGTAGCCCGCAATCCCTTACTGCTGCTACACTCGACCGTTGAACTAAACCTATCGGTAATTTTCTCATGTTTTTCTAATAGTTTTAAGATGAACATTTTAAAACTACTTATCATGAAAAAAAAGAATCCCCTCTGGTAGAGAAGCTGATCCTTGAGATGCAGTTCCGTAATTACA
>CAINEZ010000619.1 GCA_903847905.1 uncultured Bacteroidota bacterium | reverse complement strand
ATTACTCATTTTGTTTTTACTGATTTGAGTCCTATTGTAGAGGGTGTTATAGACAATAATTCTATTTCTCTAACTGTACCTACGGGAACTAATGTCACAGCCTTAAAACCAACAATTATAGTTTCTCCTAATGCAACAATAAGCCCCGCTTCTGGTGTTCCTCAAAATTTTACCAATGGAGTTGCCTATACTGTGACAGCTGAAAATGGTATGACAAAAGATTACACAGCTGTCATTTTTTTTAGAGATGTTATTCCCGGAAGCATGTCTATTACCTTGAAAGATTTAACAGAAACTTCAGCCACTATTCTAGGTACAAATTTCCCTAAAAATAAAGAAATAAGTTTTGATGTAACTAATTATGATTCAACGACTCCTACTTATACAGATTATCAAACTTATACAACAGATGATACCGGTATAATACTACTTCAGTTTTATGGGTTAAGCCCAGGAGGACACTACAAATATTCTCATAGTGAAGCGACTGGAAGTGGTTCTTTTTGGACAAAGGGTACAGCGGGGAATAAAGACAAAACAAATCTTTCTACTAGTGGTGGTGGACTTACGGCTCCATGTCCTGAGGATGGATGTGGTTTCAATGAATTAATGATAGTAATTAATAAAGTAATAAATTTCATTATTTTTGTTATGGCGATACCTATTGCTGCTATTATGTTTGCTTATGCTGGTTTTA
The DNA here is from genome assembly GCA_903847905.1 of uncultured Bacteroidota bacterium. GTDB lineage: Bacteria > Bacteroidota > Bacteroidia > Bacteroidales > CG2-30-32-10 > CAINEZ01. Next base: position 872 of record CAINEZ010000619.1, on the reverse strand, counting down.
TGCTTGTTACCTCAGGAGGTGCATCAGAACAAAGGACAAAAGCGAAAAGTATTTTTGTAAGTGTTGCCATTGGTCTTGCTCTTGCAGCTGCTTGTTGGCTTATAGTACATACATTATTATCAATCGTAGGGTATAACGGTTCTTGGATTGGGCTTTAACTTATAGTATAATTACGTGGTATTAGTAAAAACATTAAAATGAAAAAAATCAAAAAAATAATTTTCGTGGGCTTTGTTTTGAGTATTGCCTTATTGCCTGTTTTTTCTTTTGCCCAGATGACAGGAGATCCTCCCGTGGTTAAGATTACTAACCCAATAACTGCTTCAACCCTAGAAGGTTTAATACAGACTATTTTGGTTGGAGTGATAAAGATTGGTATTCCAATCATTGCTATTGCTATAATTTACTGTGGTTTTCTATTTGTGGCTGCTAGGGGGAATTCAGAAAAAATAACAAAGGCAAAAGATGCTTTACTCTATACTGTTATAGGGGCAGCGATACTACTCGGTGCGTGGGCAATTGCGTTACTTATTTCAGAAACTGTACTTGCATTATAAAATAAGTTTTAGTAAAAACATTAAAATGAAAAAAATCAAAAAAATAACACTTGCGGGCTTGATCTTAAGTATCGTTTTGCCAGCTTTGTCTTTTGCAGCGATTCCGACTATTACTTCTACGTGTGGGTTAACTGTCGATAATATAGGGAATATAATATGTAGAATAGGCTTCTACTTAAATCAGATTGTTCCAATATTGGTTTTATTAGGTGTTGTATATTTTATTTGGGGAGTAGTTACTTATGTTATAGGCGACGAAGAAGAGGCAAAAACAAAAGGTAAAAATAGGATTATATACGGCATTATTGGTTTGGT
>CAINEZ010000618.1 GCA_903847905.1 uncultured Bacteroidota bacterium | reverse complement strand
TCATTTAATGGGCGACTTCCCCCTTCCTTTGCTTCGTTCCGCTACGCTCCACTTCGCAAAGGAAGGGGGAAGTTTTTAACATTAACAACGTGGTGAAACTTTACACATTATACTTAAAAAATAAGTTTTAGCCAATTATACTACAAAAGTATAAAATTTCGTTCTAAAACAAATCTTTAAAATCGTAATCTCAGGCATAGTAATTGATTCATTTATGGCTTGCGGTCCTTCGCAGGAGGAACAAGACAAACAGAAAAAAACGGATGATTCTTTATTTGAAAAAGACCGTAATACGGCATTGGATAATGCTAACAAACTCTTGTCAGACTCTACCGCGGCTGTAGACACTACTATTAAAGGGAAGAAATAGTATATTGTTTGTTGTTCGTTGTTTGTAGTTTGTTTCCAACAAAAAAACAATCTTTTATTTCAAAGTATCAATCACATTTATTGCCTTTTTCAGAGTATAGTCCACGTCTTGTATCACAGGATAAAATGCTTCGTCTTTAAAGATATTCCTGCCGATAAACGCCTTCAAATACATTTTAATATTTTTGCGTGACAATGCTATCCCGATTTCATCTTTTTTTACTCCATTTTTTCCCGAGTATTCAATAAACTCATTAAATAAAGCATCATCAACAGTAAAGCCCTTAATAAACCCAACAGCATTTATATATTTATCTTTTATATTTTGTCTTTTTTTATCGGTGAAATCGAATGCGAACAGAAAGATTAATCCCTTATTAAAAAGTGAAATAAAATATTTTGAATTTTCATCTTTTCCTAGCGGAATAAACACATCGGGCATAATGCCGCCGCCGCCATAAACTATTTTCCCTTTTGGAGTTTTGAATTTCAGCGAATCGGCAAACTTAATACTGTCTGGGTTTTCCAATTCCCCATCAATAAATTGGTTGTAAAACTGGTTATAATATTCCTCGGTACCATTGGCATACGATCTTTGAATACATCTTCCTGTTGGTGTATAATATCGCGCTATTGTTAGTCTGACTGCAGAGCCATCGTAAAGTTTTACCTGTTCCTGAACAAGTCCTTTTCCAAAGGATCTTCTTCCTATAATAGTTCCCCTGTCGTTATCCTGTATGGCGCCTGTAACTATTTCGCTGGCAGAAGCAGAAAATTCATTTATCAGTATCACTAACTGGCCTGTTTCGAAATCGCCTTTATCTGTTGCATATACGGTTGCTTTGGGCTTATGCATACCTTTGGTATAAACGATCAGTTTGCCATCGCCAAGAAATTCATCCGCAAGATCTTCTGCTGCCTGTAAATATCCTCCACCATTATCGCGTAAGTCAAGGATAAGCTTTATCATTCCTTTTGCTTTCAGTTTTAACAATGCCGAAACAAATTCATCATGAGTTGTGGCAGAAAATTTACTTAATTTTATATAGCCGATATTTTTAGTAAGCATATAAGCAATATCAAGGCTGTAAGTTGGAATAACACCTCTTGTTATTGGGATTTCAAATAATTTTTTTATTCCCCTGCGGAAAACATGTATCTTAACTTTAGTGCCACGTTTTCCTTTCAGTTTTTTCATCACATCATTATTCGTAATCTTTATTCCTGCAACATTTTTTCCATCCACTTTTACGATTCTGTCTCCTGCTTTCACACCAACACTTTCTGACGGACCTCCCGGAATAACATTCATAACAACAATAGAATCACGTTGGATGCGGAACTCAACACCAATGCCATCAAAACTGCCTACCAGCGGGTCGTTAGCTTCATTAAATTCGGCTGCAGTAATATAAACAGAATGCGGATCCAGTTTGTCAAGCAGGCTGCTGATAGCGTCTTCGGTAAGCTGCTCGCGGGAAACAGAATCCACATACGATCCCTGAATATAATTAAGAACATCATTAAGCTTATCATATTTGCCTAAGCCAAGCGAAAATAAAATGGTTTGCTTTCCCAATGAAGAACTTCCCGATATCAACCTTATCCCTAAAAACATTCCGGCAATAAATATCAGTGCAAAAATTATAGGCAGATAAATATAACGTTTGTTTTTTTTCTCTTCCATTGTGAATTTTTTGAAAATTAAACGTTGACAAGTTAACAAGGCATAAGGAGGGAATAAGTATATAGAGGAATAAAGGTATATGGATTTCTATAATTCCCTATTCCCTCATACCTTATACCTATATACTTTAATACCTTAAGCCACATTCTTATTATAAACCCTATTCAAACCGTTTTAAAAATAATTAGCAAATATAAACTTTTAGCACGAAGTAATAAGGTTAAAAAAATCGTGATTACTCAGCAGCTAAATTAGGCAATAAACATAATGCGTCCAAAGCATTTTGAGAATTTTTCATGGCAGTATCAATAACAGAACGCAAAACCGCGAAACGATTAGCACCTTCCTGAATTTTGAATTGATTTGAAACCT
>CAINEZ010000617.1 GCA_903847905.1 uncultured Bacteroidota bacterium | reverse complement strand
GGATATAGATTTGTTGGTAAAAAAAGAAGATATTGAGAGATGCAGAAAATCGTTGCTAGATATGGGATACAAATATATCGAATTTTATAAATCGGATTTTATCAAAGAATTAGACCTTTTAAAACATTTACCGCCATTGGTTTTAAATGGGGTTTCAATTGAATTGCATACAAAGATTAATATTGATACTCCGGATTTCTCTGTAAATATTGATGATTACTGGGAACGAGCTCAACAGGTTAAGCTTTCAAACATGTTGGTTCAATCTTTATCAATAGAAGATCTTATTCAACATTTATGTCTTCACCTTAATGATCATTTTAATGATGGAAACCCGCAATTATATTCCATTGTCGATATTTCAGAAGTAATAAAAAAATATCACTCGAAAATTAATTGGGATTTTTTATTAGAATCTTGCAATTTATATAATTGCAGTAGTATTGTTTTTAAATATTTGTTGTTGATTAAAAAATATTTTAATGTTGTAATCCCCGATTATATTTTATCCCGCATTTGCGAAACTAGCCTATCTGTCGACAGTCAAGATGCAAATATTGACGTACGAATTGAAAATTTATTTATCTATTATCTTCATCATTTTCGGAAAGATTTTCCATTAGGAATTGCAAACCGGAACATCGAAGTTTTCAGTAACATCAAGGGTTTTAAAAATAAAACAATTTATTTGTTTAATGATTTATTTCCATCCAGAACATTTATGAATAGGCGATATGGAATCAGGAAAAAATATTTGCTTTCCTGGTACTACTTTGTTCGATTGAAAACTGGGATGTATAAACTTTTTTTACAATTCATAAAACAATTTGCTGCTTCAGAAAAATCAAGAAAAAAAAATTAAATTGTTCTGCTTATCTCAAACATTTTAAAATATTTCCCTCGTAGTGATATCAATTGTTCGTGGCTGCCTTGTTCTACAACCTTACCATTATCTAAAACATAAATTATATCCGCCCATTGAATAGTCGAAAAACGGTGACTGATAATTAGCACAGTTTTATCTTTTGAAAGAGATTTTAAATTTTGCAAAAGTTGCAATTCTGTTTCTGCATCAAGCGCGCTGGAGGGTTCGTCCATAAACAGGATTGATGAATTGCGGTAAAACGCCCTGGCAATAGCCATTTTCTGCCATTGACCTATACTCAATTCTTCGCCTTTTTCAAACAAATTCCCAATAATATTATTGTAGCCTAACGGTAATTTTTCAAGAATATCATCAATTCCGGCATTTTTTGCTGCCTGTTTCATGTTATCAACTGATGCTGGATTTGAAATATCTCCTAAAAAAATATTTTCCGCTGCAGTCATATTATACAAAGCGAAATCCTGAAATACCGCTGTGATTTGTTTTCTTATTTCTTCAGGATTTATAACAGATATATCGTTATTGTCGACAAGGATTTTTCCATTGTCGGGCAAGTAGAAGCCACATAATAATTTTACAAGCGTAGTCTTTCCTGAGCCGTTTGGTCCAACAAGCGCAACAGTTTTCCCTGCAGGAATTTCTATTGAAATTGAATCAAGCGCTTTTCGCTGACTTGATGGATATTGAAAACTGACATTGTCAATAACTATGCTTTGTTTCAATGGTTGCATTTTTTCATGAGTTGAAGCTGATTTGTGAAGAGCGGGTAGTTTAAGGAAATCAAAAAAGTCACTCAGGAAAACATTATCTTCATAAAGGCCTGCAATTGATTGAAAAAAATCTCTCAGTATGGTAAAGCCACGTTGAAAGATAAAGAAAAATAAAACAACTGTTCCTATAGAAATAGAACCATTTAAAGCAAGGTGCGTAATATAACCGAAAGAAAAAAATATAAATGTTACAGCAAAAGTCTGGGCAAAAATATCGGCTATTGCACGCTTACGAAGTATTAAATTTTTTTGTTTATGCAAGTTTGTTTGAATATTGTAAAACCGTTCTGTGAAAAAATTACCTGTTCCG
>CAINEZ010000616.1 GCA_903847905.1 uncultured Bacteroidota bacterium | reverse complement strand
TTCTACTTTTATTTTTTGTGCCCGACATTATTTGTAACACTTCTTTTTCAATTGATCGCATTGCTTCTACATAAGTCTTTTCATATTCATAGGCATTAATCTCTTTTCCTTTATTACTATGCCATGCCGTTAGCTTGTCTTTGAAAATTGCTGTTGCTTTTTCAATCTCTTTGTCTGTCATAAGTTTTTTTTTAGGTTGACAGCAATATTCCTAAATTTTGTTACTGGTTCTTTTCTATATGTCATAATCTTTTTAACATCCTTTTGTGCATTTCTTCGTACACCCCTATATTGTCTTCTCCAAGATAAAATCTGCTTTCTCCTATCTCAAATTCTCTTTCACTCACTCGTTTAACTTCTACTTGTTTTCGTTCCATTTTTTCCTCCTTATTTTTTATTTTCTTTCATTTATTATCAAGTTTCATCCCGCCCCGCACCTGCAGGATAAAGCAATCTCACTCACGGTGCAGTAATAAGATTGCTTCTGGCGAAAAGCCCCTGCCTGCCGGCAAGGCAAGCTCGCAATGACGATTGGTATTAACTTTAGGACAAACACTAACTATATTTGATTAATAACGACATAAACTTTTCTTTTGTCGCATTTAATTCCTCTAGTTGTTCAGTATATTTTTTGCTTTTTTCTGCTGCTTGTTTTTGCTCAGTAATATCTTCAAATATGACTGCAAATTGTCCACTTTTAGGTGAAAATGCTGAAATTCTGAAATATTTATTATTTTTTTTATCAAAAAATTCGGAGTCAAAATGTGTTCCGAAAAAAGCGACCTGAGCATATTGATTTATCAGCAAATTCTCAGTATCCGGATTTAATTGAGAATATGTTTTCCCAATAATTTCTTCTCTTTTTAATCCTAAAACTTTTTCACCGGCAGGGTTTATTTCTAAATATTTGTAATCAACAGGCACACCATTTTCATCGGAAATTATTTCATGAAGAATAAAACCATTTATCATATTATCGAATAAGCGCTCATATTTTTCTTCACTTTCTTTCCGCTCATTTTCTTCTTTTTTGCGTGCCTGTTCGGCAGACAGGCGGTCGGTGATGTCTCTACTATTAAAAACTATGCCGTCAACTTCTCCTTTATCATTGAGAATAATGTTGCCATTGCACTCAATCCAGATGTAATGCCCATCGGTATGCCTGAAGCGGAATTCAACTTTGCATGAACTTTTGGAATTTATACCTTCAATAAAAACTTCCATTGAAGTATCCACATCATCCGGATGAAAAAAATCGAAACAGGATTTGCCCAGCATTTCCTCCGGTTCATAGCCAAATATTTTTTTGTTTGATGGACTGACATAACGATAAATTCCTGAGAGATCAGTTTCTGTTACTGCATCTACCATTGCGTTTGTAATACGATATAACCGTTCCCTGCTTTCCCGAACCAATGCATCTTTTTCTTTCAGTTCCTTATATGCCTGATGCAGTTTTAAAGCCATCTTAATTGAGGCAGCCAATACTGCAAGGGCAGTATTCTTAATCACATATCCATAAGAAGTAATTTTTTCAATCTTATCAACAATCTCCTTTTCCGTATGTGAGGATAAAAACAATACTGGTATATCATAATCTTTCAATATTTCCTGGGCTGCCTGCGTACCATCAATCCCACCGCCCAACTCAATGTCCATGAGGATTACATCAATCTTTTCTCCGCTGCGAACAACTTCAATTGCCTTCTCTCCGGTATTCGCACCGATAACCGTAAAGCCTTCATTTGTTAAAGACTTTGCCTGCATCATCGCAGTTATTGATTCGTCTTCAACAAACAGTATTGTTTTGTTTAATTTATCCATAATTCCTCTCCAAAATCATTTTTTAATCATATATTGAGTAAGCTGTTCTATCCGTTGTGGTTTCATCTTACTATAAAATCTAATTCCTTTTTGGTATTCGCGGACTTTTGCAACTTCCTTTAATTCAATAACAGTAATATCTTTGGGTAATCTTTTTATGATGTTGTGATAGGCTCCGACAAAAAGGATTCCTGTTTCGTATTGGCCTAAGGTTTCAGCTATCCTGCCAGCTATATATTTATCCCTTCTATTTAGAAACCGGGGTTTTGAAATTTTATATTTGAGCAGCGCGATGAGTTTTTTAATATTACTTTTTGATTTTATGATAGACTGAAGGCCGTCGTATTCATTTTTAACCAATTTAAAATCTTCTGTCTGGATCAGTATGGCGCCCCTATTAATAAGTTTTAAAACAATTTCATAATTCTTACTTCCTAATTTAATACTTTCTTCAATGATTTTCATAGCAAATTCGCCATCGACAAACATTCCGTCCTGGTAAATTTTTGTCCCTTTAATATAAATATCAATGGTTTCGAAATAGTACTCAATAGCCTCCCAGAAACCATTTACAGTATCAATATGTGTTTTCCACACATCTTCTCCAAATTCGGAAATCCCTTTTTTATTAAGTTCTTTTCCTACCGAGCCCATGTCGGCGCTCGAATGAACGATAGGAACGTAGATCAGTGTTCTCATCTTTGAGAAAGGCTTTTAGCTTTGATTATAATTTCCGCAGATCTTTTATGTAAATTCGCAATCATGCGGCAATTTATGCAATCTTGCCTTTGATTCGTGTACTCCGTACATTTAATAAGGCGGCCCACCTTGTCAGATAACTCTTCGGCATATTCCGCTTTTATGACAACAGAAGTTGCATTATTAATCTTTTGTTTTATTATATTCATAGCCGTATAACTTTCCTCATAGATGTTACAATGAATAGCTGAAATGTCATTTTGATACTGCATATTTCAATATGTATTCGTTTATAAAAAATGTTCTTTACATTAAATTCCCTAAAGGGCCAAGATTAATATTTAAATCTTCATCGGTAAGTTTAAAAATCTCTTTTAATTCTTCCATTTTTGCTTCCAGCTTCATCAGGGTTTCACCCAACTTTTCAATTTCATCATCTGTCAGAGAGCCCCCTTCCACCCTTCTCATAGCTTGCTTTTCGACAAGTTTTCTAATAAGCTCGATCAACGTAAGCACCAATTTCGCCAGTCCGGAATCTGCATTATCAGGAGTAGCATTAACCCTTGAAGTTGCACTGCTTTCAAGCTTTTCGATTTCTCCAACAAAATCATCTATTGGACCCGAATTCAAAAGTATTTTGTCTTCACTCATCAATATCTTTATTTTAAGGTTATTTCCACAAAATTGTATGGAGGCCAGGGGCCGGTCAACAGGAAATTGAGATCATCATGCTGACTTTTTAAATGATCAATCGCTTGAATAAACTCATCTTTCTTATGTTTTTCAAGCAGAAATACCGCATCAAGAATAATATTTGGAGTTACCATTTTTTGAAATTTATGAATGGGATTCAATTGAGCTAAACGCGTGCTAATTTCCCCGATCAATTGCTCAACATGCTCCAACAGGGCGCTTTCAAACCTGTGTTCTTTTATTTTTTTAAGTAAATACTCTGTGGAAACGGAATTGTTGTGAAATAGTTTAGCGGCGTTTTGATCTTCAGATTCTGTTTTCAACCTGATTTTCCCGCTACATTTCTCATAATCCCAAAGTACCTTCAAACTAAATTCATATTTATTTTCTACTTTTTGAAGGTTTTGTTTAAATTCATCATAATATTTAATCAGGATTTCATTGATGGCATCGGGAGATTCCATTAATGTCCCAAATCTTACAGGAAGGAGTGTAAAGTGCTGCGCCAGGTCTTCTATCACTCTTGCATAATCAATGGCAAATTCTTTATCAACAATGATTTTGTTGCTGCTAAAATCGCTTGCAACTACAGATATATCGTTATACGTAATGTTAAATAAATTTGAATCCGATATTCCCCGAATCCCTGACAACAGCCTCGTCAACTCATCCTGACGGTCATTTGAAATTAATATTGCATATATAATCTTATCCACGAAAAAATTATTTAATCTGCAAACTAGGTTTTACAGTGTTAAGCTTATTTTTTTGCATTGTCTCAACAGAACTTAACAATAATTTTACGCCCAAATAAACAAGGTCTATATCCGCCACAGATATTACAATATCGCCAGTAAGGACAACACCTTTGTTTAAAACCCTGTCGAGTATTTCCAAAATGGTGATGTCTTTCGATTGATCAATTACGTTTTCCTGCATTATTCGTTTTCCTTAATTGTTACAGAAGCGTTCCTTAATGGATATAAAACTAAATGGAGGCCAAGGACCGCTGACATCAATATCAAAACCAATATTTTTAAATTTCCCCTGTAATAAATCAACTGTTCCGACAAAATCAGCTACCCTTTGTTTTTTAATAAAGAAACTGACATTTAGTATCATGTCATCATTTCTTTCCGTAAGCTCTTTGGGAAGCAGGTTGTTGATCCGTGACAATTCGCTGATGTTTTTAAATTCATCATAACAGGTCTGCCCGCAACTTTTTATTAACTTTTCAACTTCCTTTTCTATAAGTTCTGCCTTTTTCTTTTTCAGAAGAAACGCTTTTCCCGGTGAGCTCTCTAATATCTGCTGTTCTATGTTCAGCACGGTTTCACTATGCTCAGCAATTTGTTCATTTAATACTTTTCTGTCGAAATAAATTTTAACAGACCATTCTTCTTTTCCTTCAATATTTATGAGGTTTTCCCTTAATGAATCTGAATAATCGCTGATAAATTTTCCTAAATTTTCTTCCGATTTAAAAATAGTACCAAATTTAAAAGGGATCACTGTACTGCTCTTCATTATCTGGCTGATTACCCTGATGTGATCACGGGCATTTTTATCAATCCAGGATAAATCTGCGAATTTTTTTTTCAGGTTTTCTTCGGAAAATTCATCTGGTGATACATTTTTAACTATTATGTAATATCCCTGAAATAAGATGCATTTCAGGCCTTCATGTATTGAACCTAAATCCAAAGTAACAGGAGTGCTTGAAATACAATACACGTAAATTAACTCATTGTTCATTTTAGCAAATTTTCTTAACCCACTCTCTCTTGGCGAAGGATAGGGTTTTCAGAGACAATATCGAACTTATTTAACTAGCACCTAATCGTTCGAATGATTTAACTTCTATGTTTTTATCAAGCAGAACAGAGTATAGTACCCTTTTTTTCTTTGGAGGTAAATTCATTGCTTTCAGGAATGAATCATCTTCATAAACTTCTGCTACGGCATTCCATGTGTCATCCACTTGTTCAAGTTTAATGACTGTAATTTCCTGACTGTTGATACTTTCTTGCAAAGACTTAACAACAGCGTTTCTCACCTCATTAATGTTTCCCATTTTTTATTCTCCTTTATATTAAAAACTTATTATTTTTCACAACGCTTCCTCATCCTTATTCTCTCATAACAAAGAAGGTTTCCCAAAAGATCAATCTGGACATCATAAATTCCAAGGAGATCAAGATTAACCGCTGCAGAAGGCTTTTCAGTTATTTCAACAGTAATATGCCATATATCCTCTTCTTTGTTTACTCCTACTACATTGGGAGAACTAAATCCGGAAAGTTGAACCAACTCCGCCTTGGCGATTTCTACAATATCTTTAATTTTCATTTTCTGTTCTCCTTATATTTTAAATTTATTGTTTTTCAGATCTGATTTTTTCAAGCATCTCCAACAGTTCTTCTTCCCTTTTATCATATTCTTCTTCTTCAATTTCGCCCATTTCAAACCTCATTTGCAATTCCATGAGCCTTTCTTTAAGAACACCGGCATCTGATGTTTCTTTTTCAATCAGCTCGTTGAGCTTTTTACCAATGAATATAACCAGATCATCAACTATGAACATATTAATTTTCTTTCGTATTAATTACGAGATTCACAAAATTATACGGAGGCAAAGTGCCTACATATTTAAATAAAATAAGATTTCCGTATTTAATATCCAACTCTTTTATGACCTTATCAAATTCAATTTCTTTTTCATTTTTAATAAGAAAGGCTGCATTCATTATCATTCGTTCACCATATTTATCATTAGTCTTTACTTCTTCTGCAAGCGGGCTTAAAGCATTTAGAATAATGTCGTGGAATAACAAATTTTCATTCCGTAATGCATCTTCCACCATTTCACCAATTTTCACAAGCTGGTAATGAGCTTTATCCGGAGGTATTTTCGAAAGCTTTTCTTTCAGCATTCTGATGTTGGCATATTTATCAAGAATATATTTAAAAATGGGCTCTTCAATAGCCATTGCTTTCAGTCCCAATTCTTTTTTGCCATCCATTCGCTCCAATAAATCGGAAAATTTCACGTAGTCTTTTTCAAGTATTTTTAAAATCTTTGATTCATCATTTGATTCGGAAATTGTGGAAAATCTCACCGGAAGAACTGAAAATTGTTTCATTACATCTTCCAGTACCTTTTGGTGAGCCATCATATTTACTCTTCTTGCTTCATATTGTATGACAGGCGAATTACTGACGACAGCGCATATATCCTTATAATTAATCGCATATACTCCATCGCCTCTTGTTCCGACACCGACTGAATCAAATTCAATCGGGCCTGTATGCCTGATGATACAATATATATATCGGCCTTCTTTATTTATTTCCGTGTTGCTTTCCATATTATGTTTGGGCTGTTTTATATCTCCCATTTTTCAGGGAATATTTTCAAATCGATGAAATTAAAAATAGGTAAAGGAATGGTATAGTTAAAATCAATACGATCCTGATACTTATTACCAAGATCGGTCATAATATTATCAAATTCTTTTTCCCTGCCGTTATTGATTAAAAAAGCAGTATTCATAAACATAGCATCTCCGTTTGTTTTATTATGTTTATATTCAAATACGGATTTTTTAAATGCCATGAGAATTTTTTCTGATTCTATTTCTTTTTTCTGTTGAAGTGCATTGGCAACCATTTTTCCCGCTTCAGCTAACTTTTCTTTTTTTACGTTTACATCGTGTTCTTTCTCAACTTCATTTTTAATTTTTTTGAATGACCTGTTTTCCACATCTATTTCTTTAAAGATGATGTCCATATTATTCCACATCCCTTTGACATTTACTTCAATTTTATTTTCAAAATTTCTAAGCAATTCTGAAAATTCACTGTATCTCCGATTGAGCAGGTTCCTTATTTCATCTGGTGTTGCAGCAATAATCCCAAACCTTAATGGAAGCACACTATTGAATTCCTTCATCACTGCCTCGATAACTTTTTGGTGTGCAAGAATATTTTCAGGGTTTAGCACAAACTTGTCAAGAGGATGATCGCTCACCACCATACAAATTCCCTCAAAACCTATAGTGGTTACCAAATCGCCCCGCTCTCCTATCCCTATAGGCCCGAAATTACAGTCGTAATTTGAAGCGATAATACAATAGATATATTTTCCGTCCTTCTGCATGTTATTCCTTAATTTTAATCAATTTCGAATTTTTAATCACTTTTTCTTTTACAAAAGAGACCATATCTCCTGACGAAGATTGCCTGACAGCATGCGAATAATCCTGTAATGTTTTATATGCGTTGCTTATCCTGTTAAAACTTTCCGAATTGTCAATACCGGAATTGGTGTCAGGATGTAACAATTTGACTTTTTCCAGGTAGGCTTTTTTAATTTCTTTTTCTGTAGCAGAATTATCAAGTTCGAGTTCATTTTTTGCCATTTCAACTTGCATATAAGGCAATTCCTGAACATCGAGGGTATAAAAACTATAGCATGGAAGCGGCCCCACATATTTGAAATTAAGTTTTCCATTGAATTCCATATCTAATTGTTCAACCATTTTTTCAAAAAGGGACAATTGACTTTTATTAATCATAAATGCAATATTCGACACCATCTGATCATTCATGACTTCATGTTGTTTCATGTTCGCGCTAATAGGTTCAAGTGTGTCAATCATTTTGGTTGCACATTCTTCTTTCTTTTTATCAAGTATTTTTTTTACAAGCCGCCCTATTGTTAATTGGTCGGATTGAGTAATGTCAATATTGCTTTTTTGTATTTTTTCTTTAAGCTCCACAACCTCCGGGTGGACAGAAATTTCCGAAAGGACACCTGCAAAATCCGACCATGTTGCAACTATGTCAATTTCCACATGATTTGAGATTTTTTCAATTGTTCTCACGATCAGATCATAACCCTTCTCAAGTATTTCAAGAACTTCAGTGGTGTTATTTGCAAATGTTCCCAGTCGCATGGGAATTATAGTTGAGAATCCCATATCCATTACGTTCTCAATCGTCTTTTGATGATGGATTAATAATTTCGCAAGCGATTCCCTGCCCAGTTGTTTATAATCAATAACTGTGTTTTCGAAAACTATTGCTGATATTTTTTTATACGGTATATTAAAAACAGCGATACCGTCTAATTTCCTGAAACTATCTGAATCATAATAGGTCGGAATAATACCATATATGTAAATACCTTTATTATCCATCTTTTTCATATTACTTATTTTTTTATCACGTTTTGCTGTTTTACAAGTTGAATTCAAACTATTCAAGGCGCAAGTTCCCTGAGCAGAATCCACACAGCATCCTTGTTTGCACACATCAATCTTGTTGCAGGA
>CAINEZ010000615.1 GCA_903847905.1 uncultured Bacteroidota bacterium | reverse complement strand
ATTGAAAAAGTAACTGATTAATAATCAAGTGTCATATTGAGTTTATCGAAATATGACTTCGATAAACTCAGTCTGACAATCAATCTCTTATATGTTAATAGCACAACTGGTTAAAAATTTATCTTTTAAATTTAATTATATTATGAAAATTCTCAATCCTTAAAAAGTTCTCATTATTATCATTACTGTTAATCGATATACGGGGCAATATAAGGGGCAATCCTTCTTTAACACTTTCTTTATGAAAATATTTTTCATGGGTTGTCAATAGGTACTTATAGCCTGCATTGGCTGAAATTTCAATGCAGCGATCATCATATATGCCGTTCGGGAAAGCGAGTATGTTAACTGCTTTTCCAATACGTTTTTCTAATAGATCTTTTGAATCGGATATTTCAAAATTTAATATGTTATCATCATCAATCGTTGTAAGTGAATCATGGGTCATTGTATGAGAACCAATTTCAACACCATGCTGAACGCATTGAAGAATTTCCTGCCAATTCATCAATTCCCAGTTATCAGGGTGTTTAATATTAAATTTATCTTCAATACCTGTTAAAAACGATTCCCTTCTATTTTGGTCAAAAGATGTAAGTTTTTTATAAATTACTAAACTATCTTGATAAGGGGAGGAAACCTTCATTTCATTTTTCAATATAACATCTTCCCATTTATAATAGAATTTCCTATAATTTCTGAATATATAACTTATGTCATAATTTAATCGTTGAGTCCAGAATGGGCGATTATTCTCGACACAATCAACAATAATATTATTTAAAGAAGGTGCATTAAACTCTTTAAGAACAGGAAGCGCATATTCAATAAAATTTTTATAACCATCATCAAAAGTAAGTACAACAGGGCGTTTAACATCTGCTGTTATTGCTTGCAAACTGGAAATAGGTACAATATCATATTCTTTACTTAAATGTTTTATGATATCATAAAAAAGATCCGGTTTTAAAGATGGATACGAAAGATCTAGTTTTTCAGAAATATTATGAAAACACAATAAACGAATAATTGAATCACTGTCATTAAATTTACGCAGACCAGAACGCAATAATTTATTGTTCAAAATGGTAAACGAAAATTTTCTTACTCGCGAAGTTTCTTCAGGCAATGCTTCATTTTTCAATTCACCTGAAAAAATATCGTCTAATATAGCTGATAATTTATATGTTTGATTTTTTCTTGAAAAACTTTCAATCATTTTTTTATCCGGATCATAATGAATAAAACCATTTTCTTTATATTCATTATAAAAGTTGATCAGTGTATCATATATCTGCTCCGAAGTGTTGCATATAAATCCTGATCGTGTTGTGTTAATAATTTCTTCAAGAATTTCATTATCCGTAGGACATAGTAATATCGGTTTTCCAATTGCGAGGTAATCAAATAATTTGCTGGATGTAACACCTTTAGTATTATTGTATGAAAGCATCAGGAAAACCTGAGCTTTTCCCATTATTTCCAAAGCAGCTTTTTTTTCAATACGGTCTGTAATCTCATAATACTTTTCATATCCCTGTAAAAGTTCTTGAATTCGTTTTGCCTGCTTTTTTTCAAAATTCAATCCAAGAAAAACTAATTTTATGAATGGTCCTCCGGTGCACTTTTTTATAAATAATTTAAACGCAGTTATAAAAATTTCCACCGATTGGTTATTATACAAACTGCCACTGAAAAGTATAGTAAACGATTTTTCTGAAATATTTTTATTTTCAGGAATATAATCATCGGGATCAAAACCATTCATTATAACAAATCCAGGTCTTTTAATGAATTCGGAAATTGGTTTTACATAACTTGCCGATACCGAAGTAAAACAAGTTGAATTGCGAAGCCAATTTTTTTCGCTTCTTTTTTCAAAAAATAATATTATTTTATCATTATGATTCAAATTAATGAGCCATTGACTGGTATTCCAGTCATCACGGTAATCTGCAATCCACGGTAGCTTGTATTTTTTTGAAAGTTTACGGCAAAAATTTAATAACACATAAGGTTTAACCGAAGTAATTAAACATAAGATTTCCTGATCATTTTTCAGCAGTTGATCGGAGAATTTAAACAAATTTCGGAAAGGAGTAGCTCTGGTTGAAAAATTCTGAAGCAACATTTCAAAAAAAGATAGTATTTTTCGTGGAAACACCATTTTATCGTCTCCATACTTTTTATATATTTTATCGCGAAGGTTTCCTTTATAGGGAAGGTAATATACTTCATGATTTTCGAATTTTTCATGAATAATTTCCGGAGTTGAAGATTCAGACATATCTTTATATTCACTTATTTGGATATCCCAATTGCGTGTTACAATAATTGGATAATATCCGAAGCCGGACAAATATTTTGCCCACGAATACACACGAAAACCACCGGTAAAAATAGACGGCGGGAAAAAATATGAAATGATTAGAATTTTTTTCATCAGGCATCTTGCATAAGCAAAGCAAAGATATTAATTTTATTTACCAATGCTGTTATACCTTATGTCTTTTACTGTATTTTCGTTTGATTTATTAACTTTGTAATATAATAATTCCATATTAATACTTACAATATGTGTTTTATTCTAAAATTCTAAGTCAATCTGCATGAAACTAAATAATATACTTGTACTTTTTACTGACGATTTCCCTTTCGACCAGAACCGAACACATTTAAATTATGAAAAAAAATATTTATTTGAAGCCTTTGACAAAGTATATATATTTTCTTCGCATGCAAAAACAATTCTTGCATATGAACTCCCATCTCATGTAATAGCTTATAGTATTCCTATTTCACTTAATACTGCTCACAAATTTAAAAGTTTTAAGTATTTATTTTCCCCGATTTTTTATAATGAATTATTTTTCATGATAAAAAAGCTAAACTTATCGCCCACATTAAAAAGAATGAAATGTTTACTTAGTGAAATTTATAAAGCATTTATCTTATATAAATTTATTAGAACTAATATTGAGTTTGAGTTTAAAACAGAAAATCATTTATATGTATATTCATTTTGGAATAATTATACAGCAGCTACAGCAGCTTTGCTTAAAATTAAATATCCATTAATCAGGGCGATATCAAGGGCGCATGGATGGGATGTATATTTCGAAAGAACGCCGGAAAATTATTTGCCGTTAAAAAGTTTTATTTTAAAGAACCTTGATGCTATTTACTATATTTCTGAACATGGATATTTATATTCCCGCAAGAAATTTGGAAATTTTCCCAATCTAAAAATTGCAAGACTTGGATCCCAAAATTACTTTTTGCCCGATTTTAAAAAGCAGCGAAAGCCTTTCCATTTAATAAGCATTTCAAATATAATACCCCTTAAAAGAATCGATCTTATTATTCAGGCATTAAATTTAATAAGCAAGAAATATTTAGTTAAATGGACTCACATTGGCGACGGACCGCTTGCATCAAAAATGAAAGATCTTGCTCTGGATTTAATATCTTCAAAAACTAATATAAGCTATCATTTTACCGGATATATTTCAAATAATGAAGTGTTAGAATTTTTCGGAAAAGAAAATGTGAGCCTTTTTATTAATGTTAGCAGTACTGAAGGAATACCGGTAAGCATTATGGAAGCCATGTCGTGCGGAATTCCTGTTGTTGCAACCAACGTGGGAGGAACTGGCGAAATAGTAAAAGATGGTGTAAATGGTTCTCTTTTAGTTGAAAATCCTTCCCCTAAAGAAATTGCGGATGTTATTGAAAAGTTTATTTCATTAGATGATAATACGTATCAGAATTTTTGCAAAAGTGCATTCCAAAACTGGTCCGAAAATTTTAATGCAAATATTAATCATCCTGCATTTATTCATGAAATATTTAATCTTTGACCATGGTTTACTCTGTTAAAAGAGATTTGTAAAACTGCACCAATCTGTTTGTGTACTTTCTGATATCAAAGTCCATAGCCAGTTTTACTGCATTTTCTGAAATTTTTTGATAAAGATCGGGATCTGAAATAAGCAAAGCTACTTTATCTGCAAATGATTCTGCATTCTGATTATCAATCATAAAACCATTATATCCTTCCTTCAAAATATCTCTGTTCCCTTTTGCGTCAAGGCACACGACAGGCAAACCTGCGGCATTTGCTTCCAGCATAGCCAGGCAAAATGATTCAGTAAGTGAAGCATGCAGGTAAATATCGGAGTTGTGATAATAATCTTCAATATTATCAACCACTCCTGTAAGGTAAACATTTTTACTTAACCCTCTGCGATCTATTTCTTGCTCAATGGAAGACTTTGATGGACCAGATCCTATTATATTTAAATTTACATTATATCCTTTTCTTATCAATATATCTATTACTTCAACAAGAAATACCTGATTTTTGAAATTCACCAGGCTACCTACTGTTAAAAGTTTTATCGGGGATTTACTTTCAATTTTTCTGAATTTAACGCCTTTATTAAATATGGGGAAATCAATTGCATTATGTAGCATATTCAAGCGCTGTAATTTTTCCGGAATGTTCTGCTGAAGAAATGTTAATGTATCGTTTGAAACTGCTATAAAATTATTATTACACTTTTTATATTTTTTTGTCAAAAACTTTCTTTCGTAATAGTTTATTAATATTGTTTTTATTTTTTTAATTTTAAAAGATCGTATCGAAAATTTTCTTAATTGCTCATAGTTTTTATGGCAATGTGTAATATACTTGCTGCCAGGTAAAATCTGCCACCGGCATAATATTTCGGCTTCGTATAAATGAGAATGAATAATATCAGGGCAAAAATCATTTAATGTATTTGCAAAACTTGTTATATCAATATTCGATTTTCTAAAAATAGATGTTTCGATTAATGTATTACAATTAATTATTTTAATATCTTTTGAAAAATCTACAAAATCATTTTCAGGACGTATTGTAACTATGCAAACAGATATATTATGATCCGATTGCAAATGTTTAGCTATTTCAATGACCATTTTCTCGGCTCCACCTTTTTCTAAGGATGGAATTACATGCATAACTTTTAAAGGCTTAACACTTTTTTTATTCGGAACAATTAACTTATTATAGAATCTCATTAAATTTTCAATATACGGTTCTATATCGTATTTCATTACGAACATTTGCGAATATGACGAAATATTTTTATAAAGTTCCTTATCTTCTATCAAATCGATAATTCTGGAAACATAAGCATTTACATTATGTCCGGAGAGTATAAATCCATTCTTTCCATTCTCAATAACGTCTCTGTTTCCCTTCCCGTCCAAGCAAACTACGGGTAATCCCATAGCCATAGCTTCAATTAAAACCAATCCGAAAGGTTCGTAGGTTGCGGAATGAACATATATATCAGCATTATTCAAGGACACCTCAACATTGTTTACATTCCCGGGGCAATAAACTTTATCTGTAAGTCCTTCTTCTTTTATCTGATTTTCAATTTTATTTTTATTTGGGCCCTCTCCAATCAGTTCAAGTCTTACGTTATATCCTTTGCTATTTAAAATTTTAACAACATCAATAAGAAATTTTTGATTTTTCACATCTACAAACCGACCTATATTAATAAGTTTAATATTGCTAAAATCTGTAATGGATTTCGTAAATGATTCTTTCCTTTTAAACCGTTTGTAATTTATTGCATTATGCAAAAAAGTAATATTCTGTATGTGATTGGGAATATTCTTTTTTAAATAAATTTCCATATCATGCGAAATTGCAATAAATTGATTATTGCACTTTCCATACAAGTTTAATATTAAATTTCTTTCATAAAAATCAGTAAGGCGGGATTTATAAAATAAAATATTAAAATCAAAATTTTTATATTGTATATAATTGACATGGCAGTGGGAAACATATTTTATATTCGGGAAAGTAATCCATCGGCTCATTATCTCTGCTTCAAAAAGATGCGAATGAATTATGTCGGGTTCGAAATCATTAATAATACTAATAAAATCATCAATATTGATTTTTGATTTACCCAAAATGGAAGGAATAACACTGGAATTACAATAGCGTATATTTATATTTTCAGATAGTTCAGGATATTCATTTTGCTCTAGCATTACAACTAATAAAACTTCAGCATATCCTTTTTGTATAAGACCGTTACAAATATCCAGTGCAAGCCGTTCAGCGCCACCTTTGCTAAGAGAAGGAATTATATGTAAAACCTTTAACACCTGATTTTTTATAATAAATTAGAGTTAATAAATAATGCGTTCCCATAATGAATTCCTTCTTTAATTTTTTCATGAGATATCTCATAAATGGCATAAAAACGGAAACCCTGTTCTTCAAGAAAATCATTTAGTAATTGAAAATAAGTATTTCTTTTATTTTTTAAAGAAAATCCAACTTCACAATATATTAATTTTATTTTATTCTTTTCTATTATTTCCTTTGCGCCTTTCAAAACAGCAATTTCGTATCCCTCTGTATCAATTTTTAAAACATCTATTTCCTTTATTCCCTTTTGCTTTGTATAAATATCAATAGTTGAAACTTTAATCAATTCTTCTTTTGCATTGATATCATTATTCATGTTTTCAGGATTCAAAGAATTTATATTCGACATGTTTTCAGGAAATAATTTAATGGTCGCTTCCTCCTCTTTGTCGCCAAATGCAATATTTTCACAAATAATATTATTAAAATTCCTCACTCTGTTTTTACATAAATCAAATGTTGATTTTACCGGCTCAAATGAAAATATTTTCACATTCTTAAATTCATTATTATACCAAAGTGCTGTTTGTCCTACGTTTGCTCCAACATCAAAAACGGTTTTTATATTTAATTTTAATTTGTATTGAATATCTTCAGATAAATTAGTTCCTACCGAGAGAGATCTCCGTTTGTAAATCCAATAACCGGAAACATCAATAAGCCACTTGCGAAGTTTGTTTTTAAAATTCATAACTTTGAGTTGATTGATGTTCCCTTTAATTAAAGTTACCGTATTTTTCCATATATAATTCTTTTTAATAATTTTATATGCTGGTTTTTGTAATATATTTGGTAAATTCCTTTTAATTCTTCTATTCTAAAATAAATACCCGGCACAAACTTCCAAAAACTTTTGGTATATTTCAAGTTTAATTTTCTGAAATAATTCATAGGAAGTTTAAATACATTATCCTGCCTGTAATTCAATTTAATGCCCGCCCAATGTATTAAAACAGGATCATTTACTCTTGGTTTATTATTTCGAATCTGGAAAGAAGAAGCTAAAATATCATTTGGAATTACAGGTACAATGGCTTGCAAGGGAGTTTCTTTTATTTTCAAATTACCCTTTTTGTGATTTTTAAAAAGTAAAAAATTAATCATTCCCTGATCTTCAAATATTAACTTTTTATCCTTTATATAAATTTGAAATAATTCCTTAAACTCGTTTAGATCAAATATCCTTTTTTTTGTAATATAAGCGCCACAATTAAAAAAATGGCATCCTTCCCATTTAAATGAATCTATATACCGGAATATTTTATCGTAATCAAAGTATTGTGTTTTTATTATATACTCCGAATACTCTTCATGTGGCTGGTTAAACCAGAAATCAATGCCAACATTAAAATCTATTAGTTCTAAAGGGTTTCCCCAAAAAACAATATCTCCATCTAAGTATAAAAAATAATCAAAAGGACTTTCCCAGAATGCAATCATTTTTGCCATCCTGGTGCCAAAACAATTATTTCTTAAAAAATCATCCTTTACATCCTTTCTTCTTATTACATTAGTAATATTATAAGCATTTAACAGTGGTTTTATACTAAAAGTTCCATCAACAATAAGACAAACAGGAACATCATTACAAAAATACCGAATACTTGCCAAAAGTCCTTTAGTAATGTGAATATTGCCTTGGTAACATGTAATTACAATTCCGAAATTTTTATTTTTTTCTTCTGATGCCATTCTGAATATTTTTCAATTTCGGTATGATTTTTTTATTTTATATATCT
>CAINEZ010000614.1 GCA_903847905.1 uncultured Bacteroidota bacterium | reverse complement strand
TTTACAAAAGAATACTTAATGAACATAGTTGCAATCCTAGGAACAACTATTTCTCCATATTTATTTTTTTGGCAGGCAAGTGAAGAAGTAGAAGAAGAGGTTAGTAGAAAAGAACTTAGAGACATGGGCGTAGGAAAACCTAAATTTAATTATTTTAGAATAAAAGATATGAGAATGGATACAATTACTGGAATGTTTTTCTCTAACTTAGTAATGTTTTTTATTATCATTGCAGCAGCAGCTACATTGGGAGCACATGGAATATTTAATATTCAAACAGCAAGCCAAGCAGCAGAAGCACTGAGACCCTTAGCTGGCAATTTCACCTATTTATTATTTGCTTTGGGAATTATAGGTGTAGGATTGTTAGCTGTGCCAGTTTTAGCTGGCTCTGCATCCTATGCTCTTTCTGAAACACTAAACCTAAAAGAAGGATTATATAAAAAATTTAGCCAAGCTCGCGGTTTTTATTTGATAATTATTTTAGCAACTATTGCAGGATTAATAATAAACTTTTTAGGAATTCCTGCATTCAGAATGTTATATTACACAGCAATAATAAATGGACTTGTTGCACCTCCACTTTTATTCATGCTTATGAGAATGTCGAATAATAAAAAGATCATGGGCAAATATACCAACGGATGGCTATCTAATTCATTGGGTTGGATAATCACAATAATAATGAGCCTATGTGCAATAGCATTGATAATATTTTTATTTGTATAAACTATTTCTTTAGTTTCTTCTCTCTTTTTAACATAATTATATTTATAATTAACCCAATAATTGCAACACCAGTTATTATGTAATTGTAATTCAGAATATTACTTTGAGGAACTGGTTTTAAATTCAAAAGCATATTTACTATGCTGTAAACACCAGCACCTATCCAAAAACCAATACCAAATCTAGCATAACCTTTCATTTTCTAATCACTTATAGAAATAAGACGAAAAGGATATAAACCTAGTTTTCTTATTATATAATGGAAACAAACGCAGATCCCAAAAAAATAAGCTTTACTGCAGATAATCATACTTTTTTTAGAACTCTCTACGATTTACCTTACACTCTAGAAATCTATGATTTTATGAAAACTAATATTGAATTTAAGCCAACAACTTTAGCAATTGTTCCGATATTTGAAGCACGCTATAAAGGAACAGATGCAGTTATAAAAAAATACATTGAAGAAAAAGGAATAAAACAAATATTATCTTTAGCTGCAGGAATGGAACAAAGAAGTATTGCTTTAGTTTCTAAATATCCTAATTTAATATATGTTGAAACAGATATTTCTGATATTTTTCAAAAAAAGTCAGAATTAGTAAATTCTATTTTTAAAAAGTATAAACTTAAAAATCGTGAGAACTTACATTTTATTAATACAAACATTTTAGATAAAGAACAATTAGAAAACACATTAAAATATTTTGCCCTAAATGAACCAATACTAATTGTGAATGAGGGTTTACTTAGCTATTATTCTGAAGAAGAAAATTCAATTATAATACAAAATATAAAAGATATACTTAAGAAATTTGGTGGTTTTTGGGTAACCTCTGATCCATCAATGACAAGACAAGGCAGAGCTAATTTATTTTCACATTCTGAGAAATCTAAAGAAATTCTAAAGAATTTAGGAAACCTAACAGGAAGAAACTATGATGAAAAAGGTTTTGAAAATGAAAACGAAATTGAAAATTTCATAGTAAATAAAGGATTTACAATAAAAAAATATAATCAAAAAGAATTAAATTATGAGCTATGTTCTTTAAATAAGATTAATTTAGATAAATCAATTCAAATAGAATTAGAAAAGAAAATTAAAGATAATATGCTAGTTTGGGCCATGATTTTAAAATAAGTATTTAAATAAAGATTAATGTTTAGGTGATAATATGATAGAAAATATTAATACTGAAAATGCTCCCGCTGCCATTGGACCCTATTCTCAAGCAATAAAATCAGGAAATATGATTTTTGTTTCTGGGCAACTTCCTGTGGATCCAAAAACAGGAAAGTTTGTTTCTGAAGATATCAAAGAACAAACTTTGCAAGTAATAAACAATATTGAAGCAATATTAGCATCTCAAGGATTAAACCTATCAAATGTTTTAAAAACTTCAGTATTCTTAATAGATATGAATGAGTTTAAATTAATGAATGAAGTTTATGCATTAAAATTTCAAAACTCAAAACCCGCAAGAGAAACAGTTCAAATTTCTAAATTACCATTGGGTTCAAAAATAGAAATATCATGTATTGCTATAAAGGGATAGATTTAAATGATTACTAAAAATGAATTATTTAGACAAACAGTTCATGCTTTGTTAGGGATAATTATTGTAATTGGATACTATTTCAAGATCATAACACCATTGATTATTTTCCTTTTGCTTGTCTTAAGTGGTATAATAAGCATTCTAATTCGAAGAACAAGAATTCCTATTATATCTTGGATTATCGATAAATTTGAAAGGGAAGAAGTTAAAAAAGAATTTCCTATTAAGGGAGTGTTTTTCTTTTTCTTGGGAACATTACTATGTGTAAAACTGTTTTCTAGGGATATTGCTTTAGCATCAATAATGATTCTAGCTTTAGGAGATTCTGTTAGTCACATAGTTGGGGTACAATTCGGAAGACTAAGAAATATTTTTAATATCAAAGGTAAAAAGTTTTTAGAAGGTACATTGGCAGGAATTGCTGTAGGTTTTTTAGGAAATCATAAAGCGGCTGCTGTCGGAGCAAGCATCGGGTATGGCGCAGCACTCACAACAGGCTGTTTGCTTGCTGGAAAACGTTTCCCTCTGGCAGTCACGTTAATGGGTGTT
>CAINEZ010000613.1 GCA_903847905.1 uncultured Bacteroidota bacterium | reverse complement strand
CATTTATTCCTAAAGCAGCATTATCTGAAAATTCTATTAAGTTATAACGTATATTATATATAACTGTAAAACCCGACCAATAACCACTTCTTGTATAATAGGTATTAGTATCTAATGTGTATTTTTTAACAGGAGATCTACCAAAATCTAAACAAGGT
Organism: uncultured Bacteroidota bacterium; assembly: GCA_903847905.1. Taxonomy (GTDB): domain Bacteria; phylum Bacteroidota; class Bacteroidia; order Bacteroidales; family CG2-30-32-10; genus CAINEZ01. Next base: position 1,462 of record CAINEZ010000613.1, on the reverse strand, counting down.
ATAAATCCGATTGATTGAAAAATCTTTTCCTTTTGTCCATACGAAAAGTTTGACAACGAAAAGCTTAAAATAACGCTTGCAAGTAATAATTTTTTCATAATACTTAAATTTTAGTTTAAAATAATTAATTTAATTAAAAGTACTTCTAAAATATATTTAATCGGTAAATAATTTGGTAAAGATATTTATTACTTTTTAAACCCAAAAATTTAATTTTTAAATCTCAAATTGTTTTCAAAGTTAAGTTCAGGTATTTTTTATTCCGTTTCAATTTCGCCAATAAGATAAGTCTTTGCTTTGCCGCCAATTTCAACCCTTTCGCCAAGATACTTGCATTTTAAATTTCCTTTTCTTTTTGAAAGTTGCATGGCGGTCATTTCATTTTTCCCTAATACTTTTTGCCAATAAGGAATCAGGGTTGTATGCGCAGAACCGGTTACAGGATCTTCATCAACGCCTACACCCGGTGCGAAAAATCTTGAAACAAAATCACATTCATTCCCTCTCGAAGTAACAATAATTCCGCGGGTTCCAGTTTGAGATAAAATTTTGAAATCAGGATTTATTTTTTCAATTTGTTCCTGATTTTTATAAATCAGCATATAATCCGAAATTCCTTTATATGCTTCTAAAGGAGCAATACCAATGCCTTCAATAAGTGAAGCGGTAATTTCCACTTTTGAAATTTTATCGGCAGGAAAATTTAAGATTAAATATTCGCCTTCCTTTCTTACAAAAAGATCGCCGCTTCTTGAAATAAAATGTATAGAGTTTTCTTTATAATTTAAAAATTCAAATATAACATGAGATGCAGCAAACGTTGCATGACCGCACAGATCCACTTCAATTAAAGGTGTGAACCACCTGATATGAAAAGCATTTCCTTCCTTTACAAAAAAAGCTGTTTCAGCAAGATTATTTTCTGTAGCAATGTTTTGCATCAGTTTATCAGGTATCCATTTTCTCAGGGGACACACTCCGGCTGGATTACCTAAAAACAATTGTTCAGCAAAGGCATCAATTTGATAAAGTTTTAATTTCATAAGTAATAAGTATGAAATAAATTACTAATTTTTTTTAGTTAATAATTTATGCCTGCCTTGCCGTCAGGCAGGGTTTTTTAGTTATAGTTTTATTGGTTGTTGGTTTTAGTTCTCAAGTTTGCAATTACCCTAAATGAACTATTGCGACTATAAATATCCACTGCGGCTAACTAAATAACCAAAACTAAAAAAACTAATAACCAATAACTAAAAATAAGGATATTAATTCACATACATTCATAATATGCTTTATCACTACTGGTTTAGTATTCAATTTGTACAAAATTACTCATTATAATAAATCATTGCTGTCCACTTAAAACAAGTTGATTGACAGCTGGTTATTATATAGTTCTTTGACATCTTTGTAATCTATTTTTATAAACAGCTCTTTTACAGGAGTTTTGTCAAGCAGAGAT
>CAINEZ010000612.1 GCA_903847905.1 uncultured Bacteroidota bacterium | reverse complement strand
TTTTGAAACTATCATTTTTTTAGTCAGTCTATGATTGCCTGCTTTCAGCGAATAGTAATAAGTTCCATTGTTAAGTTTGTTAATATCAACAATAATGTTATGCTTGCCCGAAAGCTGCTTTCCATCATTTTTTGAGATAACACTTTTTCCAGCCATATCAAATATTTCCAATATAACATCAGCATTATTTTTAATTTCGTATTGTATCAAAGTATTATTGGATGAAGGATTTGGTTGATTTTGGCTTAATTTAATGCCATCTAAAAAATAATTATCATTTATATTTGCCGAGCTATTATCAACTATCATAAATATTCCAAGATCAATATCCATTCCCCAGTTTATTGAGTCCAATATTGTTTGCCAAGTCCCATCACTACATTTATTCCATGATAGTTCAGATCTGTTAGCATCGCCATCTTTTGTAGCAATCAAGCCAATTGTATCATTTCCCATTTGATAAAACTCTATTCCTATAGCATAATCAACATAAGCAATATAGGATTCCGGAAAAGTAAGAAAAGTAAGCCCTGAAGTATCAATAAGATTTACAGGGATTTTTAAAATTTCATCAATTGAATTAGGCGCATTGTTTACGGGTCCATCCGAAGCTGTGCCAGGACCATTTAATTTATAAACAATAACATTTAATGTATCTGCGCTTCCAATCTGTTCTTTTGCTCCAACCCACAATGCAATACCATTAACAATATAAGATGTTGTAACTTTATAGACTTGGGCAAAAGCTCTGTCGGAAAGTTTATTAGTGCCAAAACTATATCCTCCTTCAACATATTTATATAGAGTTGGTGTTCCAGAAATAAAACTTGCAGGTTTTAATGTATCAGTTGGCACCTTTTGATTCAATTTGTGACTGTATGGAATTCCTATACAATCTTTCTTTTCTCTTTGTGCAAATGAGCTCATAGAGAAAACTACAAAAACTAAACAGACAGAAAAAGAAAATTTCATTTTATGTAATTTATTGTTAGTGATTAATAAAAAGGCTGCTTATAATCAAGCAGCCTTTTTAACTGAATAAAAAAAATATTATTGTGTAACAATCATTTTTTTAGTGAGCCTGTGACTATCACATTTTAGTGAATAAAAATATGAACCTGCCTGTAATTTATCGGAATTAATAACAATGTTGTGTTTTCCGGCAACCTGATTACCTTCATTATAAGTAGCTACTAGTTTTCCGGTTATATCATAAATTTCCATTGAAACTTTACCGTTGTTTTGAATTTCATATTGTATAAGAGAATTGCTGATAAAAGGATTGGGATTGCAACTTAATTTAATACCATCAAAGAAATAGCTATCATTAACATTTGCAGAACTCATATCTACAACAGCGAAAATATAAAAGTCAAGATCAAGTCCCCATCCGTTGCTTGCATTTGGCAAAAGAAGTGAATTCCAGGTACCATCACTCCATTTTTCCCAAGAAAATTCTGTGCCGCCTGCATTCCCATCAGTAGTTGAAACAATACCTATTGTATCATTGCCAATATTTGCAAAATCTATACCTATAGCAAAGTCTGCTGGTACTATAACAGGGGAAGTAAAGTTTACAGCATTTAATCCGTTAGTTATACTTAATCCGGTATCAATTACATCCATAGTTTTCGGAACGGTTGCTAATATAGTACCAGGACATGGTTGACCAGTTCCTACATTAGTTGTTCCGGTACCATTCATATTATAAAGATTCACTGCTACTGTACCTGGAGTACCTACTATTTCTTTTGCGCCAATCCAAAATAAACAACCATCAACTACAATTGAAGATGTATTAACAAAAGCCTGAACTTTTGCAAGGTCGCCATAACTATTGTTTCCTGACACATAGCCACCTCCGCTTGCACCATATAAAACCGGCGCACCTGTTAAACAACTGGCAGGAATTAAAGTGTCAGTTGGAGTTTTAGCGTTTGAAATCCCAGCTTTATTCATTTTAATTGAATTACTCACTGATCTTTCTGATCTTTGAGCAAACGAAAAGCTAACAATAGCAATAAAAATTGCAACTAAGTAAATTTTTTTCATACTTTTTTTTTTAGATTAATAATTAATTTGATTTTTATTTATTGTGCAAATTTATTCTTTTTTTTCAAATTATTATCAATGGGAAAAATATTTGTTAAATAAAATAAAAGATCAAGTAAATAAATGCTTGTCATTATTAACTCATGTTACGC
>CAINEZ010000611.1 GCA_903847905.1 uncultured Bacteroidota bacterium | reverse complement strand
TTTACCTTTGTTCATAGGAGCAATAAATTTAACTCCTAACATAAGAATTTCAAATCGTCACGCAACTAAAAAGTTCGTTTAATTTAGATATACAAGGATTTCAAAGAACGATTTTTATTTTTTAATGGACACTAATGATAAAAAATAATGAAAAAATAGATAAAAATCGCCATTGATTATATAAAAAGCAATTTTAAAGCAACCTGATTGTTTAACAAAATTTCATTAATATTGCAAATCTTTAAAAACTTAAATATGAAGAAACGCATACTATTTTTAAGTATTGTAACCTTATGGTTATTTAACTATGCTTCTTTTTCTCAGGCATTGAATTTGAACATTGATACGCTAAAAAGCCGAATTGAAAAAGTTCCCTATATTTTTAAAGGAGAGGTTATTGACATTCAATATTACTTGGGCGATGAAAATGGCAACAGATTACCGGAAGGAACTTATTATTTGCCGAATGGTAAATTAGGTATTGGATATAGTTCTGCTAAAGTTCAAATTTGCCAGATTTTAAAAGGCGAAGACAAATTAATACCAGGTAAAATTGAAATTATTACCAGTTCTCCAAATCTCATACAGCCGTATCTTTATCAAGATGAAAAAGGAGAAACTGCTGTAGGTTGGTTGAAGGGACAATTCTGTACAGGTTGTATAAATCCTCCTTTTATTGAAAGTAAATTTTCTGCTATTTTCTTTTGTGAGGATGCAAAATTCAAAGGTAATTCAAGATTTCAATTTGATAATTTATTTGGAGTTTATTTTTCAAATATGAATTTTATTTATTTGAATTCTGGCTGGATGGGTAATAAAATGTCGGTTAAGGAGTACAAGGATTTTTATGATTCCGAAATCAATAATGAGTATTCAGATAAGGAAAATATTACTTATGCAAGTTTTGTTGAAAGGCGTGATGGCAAATACATTGTAAATCGTTTTTATTCTCCTTCGGAATTTTATGCATTCTTAAAACAATTAAAATTGAATATTGATGCTACTGATTATTGTAGAGAAGAAGAAAAGAGAATAGAAAATCAAAAAAATGACAGTATAATCAAATTAAGAGATGACAGCATTAATAAGATTAATTACAAACATAATGTGAAGAATTACAATGAAAGGATGGAGCAAATGATTAAAATACATAATATAGACACAACTAAAACTTTTAACGAATTGAAAAAAGAACAACAAAACAATAATATTAAAAAAAAAATTAAAGGAATAGATTTATCGCTTGAAATTGCAAATTCAAAACTTACGGGAACAAGCCAATCAGATGCTTATATGGAATTTGATATCATGGCATCTTCTAATTCATCAGTCTATTTTGATAATTGTTTAATTCGTATTTCATATAATACATCTGCCTTTGGCTCTAATGTTGCGGCTAATAATAACATAATAATTACAAGAGGTAGCGCATTTGATACCCCCACTTACACGGATCCCAATATTGATAAAATTGACTTGTCCGGTTCAGTTATTGGCGTTCCCCTTGGCGATGATATTAATCAGACATCGTTTAATCGCGCTTTGCTTACTTCTTTACCGGAAATATTGATGCATTTCAAACTAAAAATTCAAAGTAACGGTTGCAATATCAGTGCAAATATTGATTTTACTGATATTACATTCACTCCAATGTTTTCTTATTATGCTTTAACTTCAAATGCCGCAATAACTGATGTCGTTAGTTTTGATAACACCACATACGGCACCGGTATTTACGATAAAACGTGTATCCCAATTATTTCAAGTTTTACAAATAATGTTCCTGCCGGCAATGGCTCTACTCTTACAATTACAGGAAAATATTTTGGTTCGAATAAAAGTGCTGGAACTGTAATTTTTAGAGATGCGGATCAGGGAAATGTTTATCCAATCACATCAACTGGAACATATATTGGAATTGACAATTATGATACAATAAGTTGGTCAGATAATGAAATTGTTATTAAGCTACCTTCAATAATAGATCAAATTTCTACATTAACAACAAACCCTGTTCCTGGTAGTGGTATTTTTAAAGTTAAAAATTTTACAAATAGAGAAAAAGAATCAAATACATCATTAACTATACCATACGCTTTATATCAATATCCTGATATATGGCCTGTTTATCAAAAAGCTAATATTTATCTTTCAAATCAAAATGGTTTCGGTGGTTATACTATTCACTGTAATACTTCGATGTTAAGCGCCTTCCCTAATGCAAAAGCTGTAATAAACAGGGCAATAAAAGACTGGAACTGCGCCACACTTGTTAACTGGAGATTAGGCAATGATACTACATTGGGTGCCTATGATGGAATTTGTACAATTTTCGGTCAAAGTCTTTCAGGTGCAGCGTTAATGGCAACTACTCATGAAATAAATGTATGTAATTCAACTACACCAAAAAAATTCTACCTTCGTTCATTCAATATCGCAATAAATACATCTGGCATTAATTGGCAAGTTGATACTACTGGAGCTATTCAAACCAATAAATATGACTTTTATGCTGCAATTGCTCACGAACTTGGGCATGGTTTATTGTTATTTCATGCAAATCAGCAAGGTGAAATAATGTACTATGGTGAACCTGTTGGCCCATTTCCTGCAAACCAGAGAAAACTTGTTTGGAACTCAAACGACGCAATGGATGGTGGTTTTTTCGAAACGGCAAACTTTTCATCTTCGCTACCATCATGCACAAGCGAACATAGTATTTATTCAGCGCCTCAAAATTGTGTTGGTTTTTCTATTCAAGATAAAGGCATCAATGATGTTGAAATTGTTTGCTTCCCCAATCCTATAGAGAGTGGAACACTCACACTTAAAATTGATTTAAAGAAAAATACATTTGTGTATTACAAACTATATAATTCAATTGGACAAATTATCAAGACCTCTCAACCAGAGCAATATAATGGTCCGGTTTCATTTACAATACCAACTAACAATTTGCAAAATGGATTTTATTTTATGCAGGTGTATATGAATAATAGATTTAAAACAGTTAAGTGGATTAAATTATAAAATAATATTCATTTCAGCAACATTATGATTTTCGATCTATTAATAAAAAAATTTTTTTTAATATTCCTGTGTTTTCAATTTATTATATCTTTTTCTTTTTGTCAAGAAAAAAGATTAATTCCTGTCAGAAGAGGTAATTTATATGGTTTCTCTGACGATTCAATGAATATTATTATTAAACCCAAGTTCCATGATGCGTATTTATTTAGGATGGGATTAGCTCGTGTAAAACATAAAAATAAATTTGGTTTTATTAATCATACCGGCAAATTTCAGATACCTGCGATCTATGATGATGCAGCAGATTTTGATTGGGGTTTTGCAACGGTCAAAAAAAATGATGTTTGGATTATGATTGATAATAAAGGCGATTTGTACAGCGGAGCACGCCCAATAGATAATGGCGTGCAAACGGAAATCAACACCGACAACCTAAACTTTTACAAAAATGCAAAAGGTAAAATTGGTTATATTGAAACAATATGCATTGATTCGGTAAATTTTAAAACAGACACTCTTATTAAGGCAAACTATGATGAAATTAAATTTCAATATACCGATAGGTTATTTTTAGTTAAACAAAATAATAAATATGGATTTTTATCCTATTATGGTGATACTTTGGTCCCGATCAAATACGACTCAATAATACAAATTGGATTTAACTTTTATAGTACTCGTAATATTGGTTATAAATTGTATGAAAACAATCTTGTGGGTATTTATGACCAAATATCAAAAAAAACAATTCTTCCAAAATATAAAAAAATAATTTCTTTCGATGGATTATATGCAAGAGTTCTAACAATTAATAACTCTGAAATATATGTTAGAAAAGATGGTAAAGAGTTTATTGAAAATAATTAATTCAATTGGAAAATTATCAAAACCTCTCAGCCGGAGCAGTATAATTTTCAAGTTTCATTTATAATACTAACGAACAATTTGCAAAATGGGTTTTATTTTATCCATGAGTATATTAATAATAAGTTGAAAACAGTTAAGTGCATTAAACTATAGAAAATAGAGGTTATTAAAAGGGTAATCCTTCCAAACGATATTAAAAAATCTATAATTACCAGTGATTCAAGAGAAGAAAACATCTTTTTTATTTCGTTTTTTCACGTAACAACGTTTTAAATATCTTTGTAAAAAGACCGAACCATGAAAAGCCCTAATTTCATTACTAACATCTTGACAATGGTTGCACTGATTTATATTCTATGCTCATTCAGTAAAAGTTCACAGGAGGAAAAAATAGTGAAATCGGGATTAAAAAGCGATACAATAGATGTCCTGAATTATGCTATCCATCTTGATATTATTCACCTTTCAACAAAGACTATAAGCGGCTACACCGAGCTTACAGTTACACCTAAAATGAATAATATAAGCGCAATCCCTCTTGATCTGCTGAAAATGACGGTTGATTCCATTTTTGTAAATAATTCGTTGATACAAACTTTTTCATACAATGATACGCTCTTAAGGATTCCGCTTTCTGCTCCGGTAAATATAAATGATACATTTTCAGTAAAAGTATATTATCACGGGCGTCCCGTCACGGACCCATCAGGATGGGGCGGCTTTTATTTCAGCGGTGATAGTAGTTATGCCTATAATCTTGGAGTAGGTATGAAGGATGTGCCGCATAATTATGGAAGAGTATGGTTTCCGTGCATTGATGATTTTATTGACCGCGCAACATTTGATTACTACATAAGAGTTAAAGATACGAAAACAGCTGTTTGTGGAGGAACTTTAATGAACGAAACAGAAAATGGTGATGGAACAAAAACCTTCTACTGGCGGTTGCATTCGGAAATTCCTACATACCTGGCGTCGGTGGCGGTTGGCAATTATGTTGCTGTTTCTTCTGTGTTTACAGGGATTAACGGTAATATTCCTGTAAAAATATATGTTCCTGCCAATGACACAAATAATGCCAAAGCTTCTTTTATTAATCTCCATAATATTATAGGCATTTATGAAAATGATTTTGGCCCTTACCTTTGGGAAAGGGTTGGCTACGTTGGAGTACCTTTTAATGGCGGGGCTATGGAACATGCCACAAATATTGCTTATCCTCTTTCATTCATAAATGGCAACCTTGGATATGAAGATTTTTATGTGCATGAGCTTTCTCATCATTGGTTTGGCGATCTCGTAACCTGCGCTTCAGCCGGAGATATTTGGATTAATGAAGGGTGGGCTACATATTGTGAATCAATTTTCAGGGAAGGGCTTTATGGAAAAAGCAGTTATGATGCAAATATTAAAAGTAATCATTATACAACATTGAGCAAATGCCATGTTGAGGATAGCGCGTATTATGCCATTTACGGAATACCTTCAGTTTATACCTATGGCAGTACTGTTTATAAAAAAGGCGCCGATGTTGTATATACGCTCAGGAATTATTTAGGCGATTCGTTGTTTTTTTCTTTTGTGAAACAATGGATGAACACTTATAAATTTCATGATATTTCAACTATTCAATTAAGGAATTTTATAACCGCGCAGACAGGAGTGAATATGAATGATTTTTTTGACGGATGGGTATTTTCTCCAGGTTTCCCGCACTATTCAATTGATTCAGTAAAATATTCGGGTACTGGAAATGATTATATGGTTTATGTAAAACAAAAACTTCATCATAAGCCGGCTTATGTAAATTCGAATAAAATTGAAATTACTTTTATGAGCAGCGCCTGGCAAAAGTATTCAGAAACCATTGAATTTTCAGGACAATACGGAAGCAAGTTATTTCACCTTCCTTTTCCGCCTGTTGTTACAATGATGGATATTGATGAGAAAGTTAGTGATGCTACGACGGATTATTATAAAGTGATTAAAGCCGCAGGAATAAATTCATTTCCTAATTCGTTCTTTACGCTTGATGTGCAAAGTGTGAGCGATTCGGCATTCTTTCGAATAGAACATAATTGGGTTGCACCCGATCCGCTTAAAACTCCTTCATCAGAGATATTCAGAATATCCGATAAACGATATTGGAAAATTGACGGCATTTTTCCTGCGGGATTTAGCGCAAAAGGCAGGTTCAATTATAACAGGAATAGTAATGGTTTTGAAAACATTTTGCTGCCGACCGCATCATCTGTGGATTCACTTGTTCTGTTGTACAGGGAAAATACAGACGATGACTGGCATATTACTAATTTCGTAAAAGCGGGAAATACTTTAGCCGGCTATCTTTCTACCAATAACTTTTATAAAGGCGAATATACTTTTGGTGTCGGAAAGCCAAACCAATCAGGGGTAATTAAAGAAAACAATTTTAAGAAATACTTTTTGAATATTTATCCGAATCCTTCAAGTGATAATTTTACAATCCGGTTTAAAGTTGAAAATAATTCCGAAATTAAAATATATGATACTGTTAGCAAATTGGTTTTTTCCGTAAAGATTAATGCAAAACAGGAAAAAGTAGTATGGAAACCTTCAACTTCAAAACAGGAAACGTATTTAATTTGTTTATTTGTAAAAGGAAAGCTTGTAGCTACTAAAAAAGCAGTGTATATAAAATAAAAGAATAATTAATTCAAGTTGC
>CAINEZ010000610.1 GCA_903847905.1 uncultured Bacteroidota bacterium | reverse complement strand
TAGCCGAATTCTGGTGTTGAAATCTACCAAATTTTTCAATTATCACAGGATAGTAAGCAAAACGCCATTCGAAAGCGTGGTCGTTGCTTTACTTGTTCAGTAGGTTTTGGTAGAACCTTAGATACAGCGAAGTAATTTGACCACGCTGTTTTTTTTGTAAAAATTAATAAGGTGTAAGAAAAAATGGAAGGAAATAGTTTCAAACAATAGATATAAGCCACATAATAATATTCTTCATTTTGAAATAATAAAATAAATTATTGTTTAACTAAAAATTAAAACTATGAAAAATTTACTTTTTATTGCAGCATTAGCGTTGTTTCTTTTATCGGGCTGTATCTCTGCCAATAAATCAATGAGAGAAGCAAATACGCTGGTAAACATTCAAAAATCCGATTTCCAGATTTCCGATCAGGTAACCGGCACGGCAAAACAAATAAAAGTTATTGGCATTGACTGGAAAAGATTATTTAAAAAAGAAAAAAGTTCATTATATATTCAAATAATCGGTCATAATGTTAGGCTGAACAAAGTGGAACGTTATGCTTTATACGACCTGATGCTTAAATACGGTACAGGATACGATGTTGTATTTTATCCGGCATTTGATTATAGAAAAGTAAATGTACTCGGAATTTACCAAAAAACCGAAGTAACGGCAGCAGCCAAATTAGGGAAATTGAAAAAATCAGAATAAAAGAAGTAACCCGAAAATCCATTAAAGAGTAAGGAAAAAATAAATTATTGGTTAACTAAAAAGATAAAACTATGAAGAAAAATCACATTATGCTTTTAAGCATTTTATTTTTACTTATTACAACTGGATTTATGAGTTGTAAAAAAAAATATGGCAATCCCGATATTTCTACAGAAAAGATAAAATCAATAACACAACATACGGCTTTATGCAGTGGTTATATTTATTCCGATAGTGGTGCTATAGTAAAAGAACGTGGCGTATGTTGGAGCACTTCTTCTGATCCGACAATAAACATGAACAAATCTATTTGTGGTGTTGGTACTGGCATTTTTTCATGTGAAATATCAGGATTAAAATCTAATACGAAATATTATGTAAGAGCTTATGCCACTAATAGTGTTGGTACAAGTTACGGTAAATCTGTTCCATTTAAAACAGTTACGGATATTGTAAAAGATATTGACGGTAATGTTTACCATGCTATTACAATAGGTACACAAGTTTGGTTAGTAGAGAATTTGAAAGTGACTCATTATCTCAATGGCGACAAGATACCAAATGTTACTGACCTGTATGTGTGGGCAAGTCAAAATGTCGGAGCTTATCAGGACAATGGAGCAAATGGCAAATTTTATAATTGGTTTGTTGTGAGCGATAGTCGAGGTGTTTGCCCAAAAGGATGGCATGTTCCAAGTGTGGATGAATTAAGGAAACTTGTGGATTATCTGGGAGGCGAAAACACAGCTTGCTCGAAACTTGCTAATCTTGTTTCTATGGGTAATGCCGAGATATGCAACAATGGGATGGGATGTAATGTGCCGCATTGGTGGTCGAGTACCAAAGCACATTATGCCGCATGTAGTTTACGTTTTATTAATCCGTAACTCCGCCTAAATTTTACGTAACATGTTAATAAAATGTTGATAAAAATCAACAGCCACCTTGCAATGCTGTTTTTTTTTATTGTTTTTTTGTATTACGTAAATACGTAATAATATGAAAAAACAAAAATCAAAAAG